>NZ_JAMLIG010000003.1:300000-421966 GCF_023954305.1 Mesorhizobium sp.
CTCGGCAGCTTTCAGCTCACATGGCCGCCGAGGTAGCTCTCCTTCACGGCCGGGTCCTCCAGCAGTTCGCTGCCTGTGCCGGCGCGGGTGACGCGGCCCGTGGCCAGCACGTAGGCGCGATGCGCGAGCCTAAGCGCCATGCGCGCATTCTGTTCGACCAGCAGGATCGTGGTGCCGGCCTTGTTGAGATCCGTGATGATGTGGCCAAGCTGCTGCACGATCGCCGGCGCCAAGCCGAGCGAGGGTTCGTCCAGCATGAGCAGGCGCGGACGGCTCATGAGCGCGCGTCCGATCGCCAGCATCTGCTGCTGGCCACCAGAGAGGGAGCCTCCGGGCAGTTTCAGGCGTTCCCGCAGGATGGGGAATGTGACTAGCACCTGCTCCAGATCATCTGCCACGCCGGAACGTCTGTCGCGGTAGTAGGCGCCGAGGTCCAGGTTCTCGCGTACGGTCATTTCCGGAAATACATGCCGGCCTTCCGGCACCAGCGCGACGCCGCGCTGCACCAGGGTCGACGACGGCAGACCCGAGGTGACGGCGCCGTCGTAGGTAACCGTCCCCGAGCGGGGCTTCAGAATGCCGCAGACCGTCTTCAGGAGCGTCGACTTGCCCGCTCCGTTGGCGCCGATCACCGTGACGACCTCGCCCTGGTCGACGCGCATGGAGATGCCGTGGAGCGCTTCGACCGCGCCGTACGAGACCCGCAGGTCGCTGACCTCAAGCATCCTCGTCAGTCCCGAGATAGGCTTCGATTACACGCTCATTGACGCGAATCTCCGCAGGCGTCCCCTCCGCGATCTTGGCGCCCTGGTCGAGCACAACGATGCGATCGCAAACCCCCATGACGGCAGCCATATCATGTTCGACCAGCAGCACCGTCACGCCCTGCTCTCGGATCCGGCGGACCATTTGGGCGGCATCGGCGGTCTCGCGCGGATTCATTCCGGCGAAAGGCTCGTCCAACAGGAGAAGCCTCGGCTTCAGCGCCAGCGCGAGGCCGATGCCGAGCAGGCTCTGATGGGCATAAGCCAGCGAGCCCGCTTCCTCGTCTGCTTGGCTCGCGAGCCCCACGAAATCCAGGATGCGTGCGGACTCAATGTCGATCGACTGATGCACGGCGCGTGCGCGGGCAAGGTTCAGCCAGTCTTCCCAGAAGCCGAGCTTGGCCCCGGCAAGAAGGGCCGTCTGAATGTTGCCGACAACCGTAAGTTTCGGAAAAATGCGCGTTCCTTGAAAAGTCCGCGCAACGCCAAGCGCAGCGATACGATCCGGGCGCATGCCTGTGATGCGCTTGCCGGAAAGATGAACGTCTCCGGCCGTCAGCGGAAACCGTCCGGAGATCAGGTTGAAAGTGGTCGTCTTGCCGGCCCCGTTCGGCCCGATCAGGCCGAGAATTTCGCCCTCGCGCACGAAGAGGGACACATCGTTGACAGCGCGTACGCCGCCAAACTGCTTTGCGATGCGCTCCACTGTGAGAAGAGGGGTTTCAACCGGCATGATCGCCCTCCCCCTTCGCATCGAGACTCTTCGACGGGGTAGGCATCAGCCAGCCGCGGACGACGCCAACCAGCCCGATCAACCCGCCCGGCGCGAACAAGGTCACGATGATCAGAAGCGCACCCATCATCGCCGGTCGGAAATGGCTGGTGAAACTCAGATACTCGGGAACATAGACGAGGAAGACCGCGCCGATCAGCGGGCCGACGAGCGTGCCAACACCACCAACCACGACCATGACGATCATGTCCACGGAAGCGAAAAGCGTGAACTGGCTGGGTGCCAGGATCGACAGGAATGGTCCGAGCAGAAGCCCCCCCAACCCCGCGACGAATGCACCGATGCACAGGCCGATCACCTTGCTCCGCATCACAGGTATCCCGACGAACTCGGCGAGAAGTTCGTCCTCGCGCACGGCAATCAGCATGCGTCCGGTACGGCTCCTGACCAGGCGCCACAGCGCGAGCAGGCAGACAGCGAGAACGACGAGAGCGAGGAAGTAGAACGATCGCTTGGTTTCAAAGGACAGGCCGAGAATGGGCTCCGGCGGCATGATCCCCTTCAAGCCGAGCGGACCGTTTGTGACATCCTGCCAGTTGGCAATGACCAGGCGCGTGATCTCCGCGAAGGCCAGCATGACGAGAATGAAGAAGGGGCCCTTCAGCCGCAGGGTCAGAAGGCCGACCAGCGCGGCAATAATGACAACCGCCGCCAGAGCCACGGGAGCGGCCAGCCAGAAATCCACCCCGTAGCGCTGGCGAAGGATGGAGCAGGTATAGGCGCTGATCGCGACAAACGCGGCCTGGCCGAGGTTGATCTGACCGACGAACCCGAGGACCAGCCCCATGCTCAAGGCCAAGATCGCCCAAATCAGGGTCAGCGTGAGCAGATAGGTCTGGTAGTCGCCGAGCAATGATGGCGCCGCGATCATGATCGCCGCAAGGATGATGAGGGCCACGATCCTCATCGCGAACGTCCGAAAAGCCCAGCCGGGCGCAGCAAGAGGACGCCGATCAGCAGCATGAAGGTGAAGACGTCCTTGAAGGCAAACGAGATATAGGCGCCTGCGAGATTCTCGATCAGTCCGATGGCCAGGCCACCGACGATGGCGCCGGGGACGCTGCCGAGACCGCCGAAGATGACGATGACAAAAGCCTTCAGCAGCGGCGCGCCACCCATATGCGGCTCAACTGCATAGAGGGCGCCAAGCAGGCTGCCGGCCGCACAGGCCATGGCACCCGAGACGGCGAAGACGAATGCGATGATGCGATCGGTGTTCAACCCGATCGCCAGCGCGCCTTCGCGGTTCTGCGCGATGGCGCGCAGCGCCTTGCCGATATTGGTCCTGTAGAGGATCCAGTACAGCGCAAGGACGAGAACAGCCATGACGCCGATAACCACGAGGCGCTGGTTCGTCATCACGACGTCGCCGACTATCTGGATCCCGGTGACGCCCATGTCGATCTGGCGCGGCGCGGTGCCCCAGATGATGACCGCGGCTTCACGCAAGATGTAAAGCAGCCCGAGAGTCACAAGGATCACCTGCAACTCGCCCTGGAGGGAGGTATAGGCGCCGCGGAGCAGCGGGCGCAGCGTCAGCAGGAACATGATCACGCTGAGAACGGCGATTCCAACCATGGCAACGGGCAGAGCCGCATAGAATGGCAGTCCCGACCACATCATGATCGTCAGCGTGAAGAAGGCACCCAGCATCAGCAGTTCGCCATACGCGAAGTTCACAACCCGGGCCGCACCGAAGATCAGCGTGAATCCGAGCGCCGACAGCGCATAGATGCTGCCAAGAACCAGGCCGTTGGCGAGCTGCTGGGCGAGCATCAGGGTCCCGCCGATCGGTTGGAGTATCTGATCATCGTGGGGCTTCCTCCCGAAGCCATACGCGGATAGTAGAACCCGAATATTTTTCGCATTTTATGAATTTTCGGCCCGATGTCAACGCTCGCCTGCTGCTAATCTAGGCTCCGTGCTCGCTCTCGATCCAAGTCTGGCGCAAGCGGATCAACTTCCTCCGGACTGCTGACGATTGCGCGGTCGAAAATCGGATCTCCGGGATCGTGGATGAAGCGCTCGACCAGCCTTGCCATGAGCGCCGGCGCGTCATGTTGAAGATTGTGCCCTGTCGCCGGCACGCCGAGCCGCTTCACATTCGGCACCAGCGCGGCGCGCCGATCGAGTTCGCCGGGCACCGATGTCGCCGCATGTGGCCGTTTGTCCTCCGAATGAATCCAGAGCAGCGGCGCGCTGATCGCGGACCATATGCGTCCCCATTCCTCCATCGAGTGGAGCGTCGGCAGGGCCATTTGGTGCGATGGGTCGAAGCGCCAGCGCCGACCTCCGCCGCCATTGTCGGTAGTGGCGTGCTGCGCCAGGAACATCGCCTGTTCCCTGGACAATCGCGCATTGCCCTTCATCAGGCGGTCGGCAACGGCGTCGATGCTTGGATAGCTGCCATGGTCGCGGGCTCGCTTGGGGATCGACAGCAACCGCGTCAGGATCGTCCGGACGTCGACGGGCACTAGGTTCGTCAGCGGCCCGAACCCGTCGAGCGAGATCAGATGGCTGACCCGCTCCGGCGCAAGCCCGGCATAAACGCTGGCGATGTTTCCCCCGAGACTATGCCCCACCATCGGGACAGCCGCCTGCGGGAACAGGGTGTCCATCAGCGCATCGAGATCGGCGACGAACTCATGGAACCAGTAGCCCTGCATCACCCATTGCGAGTGACCGTGGCCCCGCCAGTCGGGGGCGATGACGTTCCAGTCGTCAGCCAGGTGCTCAACCATGAACTGGAACGTGATGGAACTATCCTGCGTTCCATGCAGGAATACGATGGGTCGCCCACTGTCACGTCCCCACTTGCGGATGGAGTAGCGGACGCCTCGAACGACGACCTCCCCCCTCCGCGACGGAACAGGCTTGAGCATCAGTCGTCGCCACCGGCATGCGTGAGCACGACTCGCCCGGAGGTCGAGCGGTCTTCCATCATCCGGTGGGCGCGCGCTGCTTCCTCCACCGGCACGAAGGCGGCGATCTCCGGCTCGATCTCGCCGCGCGCGACGAGGTCGATCACCTTCTTCAGGTCGGCCAGCGTTGCGTGCGCGCTGCCGATGAAATCCAGCTCCTTGAGGATGGACATGGCCGGATTGAGCGGCACGCTGCCGGGATCGACATTGCCGACGATCACCATGCGGCCGCCTGCCTTGAGCGACCGGACCGAAGAGTTGAAAGTCGGCTTACCGGCGATCTCGATCACCGCGTCGGCGCCCTCGCTGCCCGTCAGATCGCGGACTTCCTTGTAGAACGCCATGTCGGGCGCCACGATCACTTCGGCGGCGCCAGCCTCGCGCAGGCGCGCAACCTTCGATTCCGACGAGGAAATCGCGATCGTCTTCAGGCCGAGGAGCCTTGCGAGCTTGACGGTGTGAATGCCGACGCCACCGCTGGCAGCCGTGATGACGACCGTGTCGTTCAGTTGCAGCGATGCACGGCGCAAGGCGTGGAACCCGGTTCCGATTGCGCAACTCAGGACAGCGGCAACCTTCAACGGAATGCTCGACGGCACAATCGTTGCGTTGCGTTCGGAGGCGATAACGAATTCGCCGTAGCCCCCGGAAATGTCCTCGCCGTAAAAACCAGGCCCCGACACACACAGGTTCTCGCGGCCCGAACGACACAGACTGCAAAGCCCACACGGGATGCGCTGGATGACCGCGACCCGGTCACCTGCCTTGAAGCGCGTTACCAGCCGGCCTGTCTCGACGACTGTGCCGGCAATCTCATGCCCCATCACGGCAGGCAGCTTGGTATGGGGGAAATGTCCTCCGCGGTTGAGCAGGTCGTGCCCGCACACGCCGCAGGCCGCGACCTTCACCAGCATCTGATCGGCCGCCGGCACCGGCCGAGCGACTTCTTCGCATTTGAAAACGTCGGGGCCACCAAAGCCCGGCAGAACAACCGCGCGCATCAGTTCATTCCAATTCCAAGTTCGTCGATCGTTTCGGCCAGCACGCGCTCGCGGTGGTAGGCCGCGTCTCCATACGAATACTCGAGGACCTTGGCGCGGCGGAGGTAGAAGTGCAGGCCGAGTTCCCAGGTGAAGCCCATGCCGCCATGGATCTGCACGCCTTCGTTGCAGACGAATCTCGACGTGTCGCCGCAATAGGACTTCGCCATGGAGACGGCTCGGGCGCGGTCTGGCGCTTCCTCGGCTAGTGCCCAAGCGGCGTAGTAGGCGGCGGAGCGGCTGGCGTCGATCGCGACGGCCATGTCGGCACACCGATGCTTAATCGCCTGGAACGACCCGATCTGCTTGCCGAACTGCGTGCGCTGCTTGGCGTATTCGACCGATGTGTCGAGCACCTTGCCGGAAATGCCGGTCATCATCGTCGCGGCAATGACGCCGCCCGCGTCGAGCAGCCGCGTTACCGATGCATCGGTCGGCTCGCCGCCGACGATGTCGTCTCGAACGACGGCCACCGAATCGAGGTCGAGCTCATGGAAGCGGCTGGAGGGATCGAGCGTCGAATGCTCGCGCAGGGAGACGCCGGCGCGATCGGGCTCGATGAGAGCCAGGCCGAGCGGGCCGTCTTCGCTGAACCTTGCGGCGAGCATGATGAAGTCCGCAGTCGCGGCATGCGGAACCAGCACCTTGCGCCCGCTGATGCTCCAGCCGTTGCCGGACGGCACCGCGGTCACCGCGATATCCGTCGGGTCGTAGCCAGCCTCAGCCTCGGCGATTGCCGGCACGATCTTCAGCTTGCCTTCTGCAATCAGTGGCAACAGGCGCTGCTTCTGTTCATCGGTTCCAAAACGCACGATCGCGTCGGTCGCCGTCAGCGTCTCGCCGACAGGCGCCGGCACGAGGGCGCGGCCGTATTCTTCCAGCACAAGCGAGAGGTCGACGAAGCCCAGCCCCATGCCGCCATGCTCTTCCGGCACCAGCAAGGAGAATGTCCCGTTCTCCGCGAGCCGGTCCCAGAGTTCGCGATCGAGGCCGTCACCGACCAGGAGCTTGCGCAGCCTGTCGAGGTCGTAGTTCTTGTCGAGCAAGCCTCGCGTCGTCTCCTGGAACTTGTACTGTTCGTCGCTGAAGTCGAAATCCATGACGACCTACTTGGGAAGGCCGAGCACGCGCTCGGCGATGATGTTCCGCTGGATCTCCGAAGACCCGGAATAGATGGTGAAAGCCTTCGATCGCAGGAAGCTCAACTGAAACCGCCCCTCGCCCGGCGAGAGCGGATCGCCGCCATCCAGCGGCGCGAGCGGCCCCAGCGCCTCGAGCGCCGTCTCGTACATGTTCTGAGTCACATGGCTCCAATAGAGCTTGTTCATGGATGCTTCGGGTCCCCGTGGCTTGCCCTTCAGCGCCTTCGAGAAGGCGCGCAGGCAGTTCAGCCGCATTACCTCGATCTCGACCACCGACTTCGCCAGCTTCTGCCTGACAGTCGGGTCATCGATCGCCGTCCCCTTGCCACGCTTCAGCGTCGCCGCCGTCTCGATCAGCGCGTCGAGTTCCTGCTTGAAATGGATCTGCCGACCGAGCGCGTCTTCCGGACCGCGCTCATAGGCGAGCGTTGTCATGGCGATCTTCCAGCCGCCGTTCAGGTCGCCGACGAGATTGGCGACCGGAACCTTCACATTGTCGAAAAAGGTCTCGTTGAACTCGCTCTCGCCCGAAATCTGCCTCAGCGGGCGGATCGAGATGCCGGGCGTCGACATGTCGACGAGGAGGAAGGAAATGCCCTGATGCTTGGGCAGATCCGTGTCGGTGCGCGCCAGCAGGATGCACCACTGGGCGTATTGCGCGAAACTCGTCCAGATTTTCTGGCCGTTGATGACGAAATGGTCGCCTTCGCGTACCGCGCGACAGCGGATCGAAGCGAGGTCTGAACCGGCATTCGGCTCCGAGAAGCCCTGGCACCAGACTTCCTCGCCAGAGATGATCTTGGGAAGATAACGCTGGCGCTGTTCCTCTGAACCGTGATGCAGGAGCGTCGTGGCGACGAGGTTGCGGCCGATTATGTTCAGACCTTCGGGAGCGCGGGCGCGCGCCATCTCCTCTGCGAAGATCGCCTGCTCGACGAGGCTCGCGCCGCGTCCGCCATACTTGACCGGCCATGCGATGCCGTTCCAGCCGCCGGCGTACAGCTTGCCCTCCCAGTCGAGACGGAACATAGCGTTCTCATCCTCGTCTTCGGGCCCGAAAACCGTCTCACCCCAGCCAGCCGGCAGGTTGGCCGCCAGCCAGGCGCGCAACTCGTCGCGGAATGCGGCGTCCTTGGCGCTGTAGGTAAAATCCATTGTCAGGCCTTCCTGAAGTTCGGCGCGCGTTTCTCGCGGAAGGCCGCGACGCCTTCCTTGTGCTCGGGAGTCGTATAGGCCAGCGTCTGGGCATAGCTCTCGAATTCAAGCATCTGTTCGAGCGTCGAATTCGACGACTTGTTGAGCAGCGTCTTGATCATGGCCAGCGCCGTCGGCGGGCCAGCGGCGATCTCGACGGCCAGCTTGCGCGCCTCTTCCATCAGCTTGTCGGCAGGAACGACGTGATTGGCCACACCGAGCGAAAGCGCCTCTTGGGCGTTGATCTTCTTGGCTGTGAAACAGAGTTCCTTCGCCTTGTTCAGCCCAACTACGCGAGTGAGCAGGTGCAGGCCACCGAGGTCGGGGACCAGTCCGAGCCGGGTAAAGATCTGGCTGAACACGGCCGCTTCGCTGGCAATGATGATGTCAGCCGCCAGCGCGATGTTGAAACCCGCGCCGACCGCGGCGCCATTGACGGCCGCGATGACCGGCTTCTCCAGATTGACCAGCGGGCGCAGGATGTCCGCCAGGATCCAGCGATGCCGCTTGCGGCGGTCGAGTAGCGCCATGTCAGGGTTCATCGACTTGACGTCGGCGCCAGCGCAGAAGGCTCGCCCGGCGCCGGTGATGATCACCGCACCGATGGCGTCGTCCGCGGCGATGTCGCGAATCAATCCCTGCATCTCGCGATAGAACTGATCGGTGGTCGCATTCATCGCATCCGGACGATTGAACGTGACAGTCGCGACGCCGTCGGTCACGTCGTAGAGGATGGTTTCAAACGCCACGGTGTCGTCTCCTTGCGAGGAATGGGACCGGGAAGATCGCCGAGGGGGTCGCGGTCATTGCGGCCGCAACCCGCGCCTCAGGATCTTGCCGGTCGGCCCCTTCGGCAATTCGGGGAGGAAATGAACTGCCGCCGGGACCTTGAAGTATGCGAGTTCTTCTTTGCACTTGTTGATCAGCGCCTCGGCAGAGACTGTCTCGCCGGGCTTCATCGCCACGTAGGCGACGGGGATTTCGCCCAGCGCCTCATCGGAGGCGCCCACGACAGCGACCTCGCTGACGCCGGGAATGTGATAAATCACCTCCTCGATGTCGGCGGGGTAAATATTCTGGCCGCCGCGAATAATGACATCCTTCTTGCGGTCGACGATGTAGCCGTGTCCGCTCTCATCGACCATGCCGAGGTCGCCCGTATGCAGCCAGCCGCCGGCCAGCGCCGCGGCGGTGTCGTCGGGCATCCTGTAGTAGCCGAGCATGATGTGGGGACCGCGCATGCAGATTTCGCCGACCTCGCCCGGCGCCGTTTCGCTGCCGTCTTCCTTGACCATCCGCATTTCCATGCCAGGCAGGATGCGGCCGATCGACTTCGGCCGTTTCACCTTGCCGTCATCGTCGAGCTCGATGTGTTCCAGAGTAGCTAGCGCGGTGCCCTCGGTCAGGCCGTAACCGGTCATCACCACCGTGTCGCGCCCCATGAAGGCGTAGATGCGCTCCAGCAGCGCGGCCGGTACGGGCGCCGCGCCGGTCATGATCCGGGAGATCGAGCTCAAATCGTGATTGCGTGCTTCGGGATGATCGAACAGCTTCTGCAACATGGTTGGCACGCCCGGGAAGAAGGTGCAGCCATATTTCTCGATCAGCTTGATGCACTGCTCGGGGTCGAAGCGCTGCATCAGCACCATCGACCCGCCCGTCACCATCAGCGCATTGATGCACTGGTTCAAGCCGAAGGTGTTGTAGAGCGGCAGCGCGCAGAGCGTGACGGTGTTTTCATCAAGGCCAAGCCAGCCCGGCGTCGCATCGTAATTGAAGCCGATGTTGCCCAGTGACAGCATGACGCCCTTTGCCTTACCGGTCGTGGCACTGGTGTTGAGCATCATGCCGACCGACGTTTCGGGTATCTGGACCGGTGCGTCGATCGGCTTGCCCATCGACTGGAGATTGTTCGCCGACGCGAGGCGCGGGTCTGTGGACAACGCGCCGCCACCGAGCACGAAAACACGCCTGAGCGTTTCGGTCCCCGGCGTGCCAATCTCGGGCAGCCGGTCGACGAATTCTTCCCCGACGATCAGAAACTCGAGATCGCAGCTCGAAACCACGTATGCCAGTTCGCCCTTCTTGTAGAAGATGTTCAGCGGCGATACGACCGCGCCCAGCGCAAAGATCGCCTGCTGGAAGAAAATGAACTCGGGTCGCGAATGCATCATCAGGCCGACGCGGGTTCCGACTGTCACGCCCGCGGCGGAGAGGCCACCGGCGATGACCTTCACGCGGTCGGCGATGTCGGCAAAACTGTATTCACCACCCTCGAAAACGAGCGCGCGCTTGCCGCCGCGCTCTCGCGCTTGCCGGAAAAGATGGTTGGCGAGGTTTGCCACGGCTACTCCGCCGCCTTGCGATGCGGCATATGTGTCAGGTCGTCTTCGGTCGATGCGGGACCGGCGAACCAGTCATGCGGCATATGCTTTGGAATACGGAAGTCGTGGGCCGGCACGACGATGTCGGAAGCGGCCTTCACCTTCGCCATGCTGCCAACGTAGGTCGCTTCGCTCTCGCTGCGGATCGATCCCGGCAGGAAACCGTCGCCAAGGAAGCGCATAGGGGCATCGGTGGCGCGCGGATCGGCTGGTAGCCAGCAGCGATAATGATCGCCGAGATCGGAGACGAGGGCCGCCTTACCCTTTGCCGTCGTGACGATCACTACCTGCATGCCCGGCGTGTGGCCCGGCGCCTTGACCAGCCGAATACCGTCCATCAGATCGACGTCGCCGTCGACCAGCCGGAATTCGGAAGGCCGTTTGCGTTGCAGGAGCGCGATCACTGTCTCCTTGAAATAGTAGATGCGCTGGGTCGCGGCCGGATCGATGGCGTGGAAGACCTCGTCGCGCTGCACGACCACGCATGCCTTTGGAAACAGATCAAAGTTCCAGGCGTGGTCGAAATGCAGATGCGTCGGGATGACAAAGTCGATGTCTTCCGGCTTCGTGCCGACAGCCGCCAGCGCGGTGCGCAGCGACTCGCGGCCGCCGCCATCCCCATCGACCTTCAGCCGCGCCTTGACTTCGGCCGCGCTCGGCATGCCGCTATCGACGAGCACATGGGTCTTGCCGTCGGTGACCAGCCAGACGTGGATCGGGTCGCGAAGCAGCCCTCCCCCATGCGGGATTAAGAGTTCGCCGACACGCAGCGTATGGATTTCAAACACGATCGAGGCTCCTCCCACCCTTCGACCCGTTGCTAGCGGCCTTCCGCCTCGCCGTCGATCACTTCGAAATGCGAGATGTCGGCGAGCGAGCCGGTCGGTTCGCTATCGCGCCAGACAGCACGCACCCGCGTTCCGGGCTTCACGAGTTCCTTCGCCCTGCTCATGTCGATGCCGGAGATGTTGTGGATGAGGCGGGTCAGGGCGCCATCCAGGATGATCTCGGCGTAGACATAGGGCGGAGGCTGTTTCTGGCCGATGAATTGCAGGTGGATGACCGAGCAGGCGCGCACGGTGCCTGTCTGCTTCACTTCCACCCAGGTGCCGGTCTTCTTGTGCGTGATGTCATCCAATTCGCGCGGCGGCAGCAAAGCGCCCTCGCCGTTCGAGGTGCGCACACCCATGATACGGCGGTTCGTTTTGATCTCGTCGAACAGACGGCCGTAGTACGGTCCGAAAGCGTGCTCGTAGTGCAGGTCCATGCGGTACGGCACGACTTCGAGTTGCTTCGCCGGGTTTTCCAGCAGCTTGATCTTGCCAACCGGAGCCTTGGGAGCAAGCGCAAAGCCCTTGATCGCAAGGATGCTGTCGCCGGCGCCGTCGCCCCAAACCGCCTCGACACGATCCCCGATCTTGAGATCGCCATAGCTGGCGCCGACGATCTGGTGCGGGAAGTCGAAGTCCGCGCCATCGATACGGATCAACCCGATTAGGCCGGCGTCCGTTTCGGTGAAGGCTGTCAGCACGCCGGTCGACGGCGCCTCGACCAGGTCAAATTCGCTGTCGCCGCTCTTCGGGCAGAAATCCTGAGCCGGCACGGCGACCGTGCCGCTGTTCTTGAACTTCGAGCCGACGATCCGTTTGTTGCCGATCTCGGCGAGGAAGGTGCCCGCCGCCCGACCGGGCGTAAGCGTGTAGGGCATCGATAGGTCGCTCGGAAACGGCTTCAGGTCGATCGGATAGGTATCCGGGATGGACAGCATCTTTTCCTCCCTCAGGCGCCGACGACGGCGACGCCGCGCAGATTGGCCCAACCGCCGCCCGCCTGGGCGAGCGCCAGTTTCGCACCCGGAACCTGCATCTCGCCCGCCTTGCCCATAACCTGGGAGGCTGCCTCGATCAGGCGGATCAGCGCGGCCGCGCCGATCGGGTTGGCGCCGGCGCAACCACCGGACGGATTGACAGGAATGTCGCCGGTCATCTGGGTGGCACCGGAGGCGATCAGCTCGGCTGCCTCGCCCGGCGCGCAGAGACCAAGGCTCTCATAGTAGCTGAGCTCGAAGCAGGTGTACGGTTCCTGCACCTCGACCACATCGAACTGGCGTCGCGGATTGGTGATGCCTGCCGCGCGGTAGACACGGCGGGCGGCGATCGCGAGCGGCTCGGAGACCAGCAACGATCGCTCCGGCGCGTTGTCGGCCTCGCAGAAATAGCCCATGCCATGGATCCAAGCTGGACGATCGGTCGACTTGGCGGCCAACTTCTCGGTGGAAAGCACTATCGCGGCCGCACCGTCGGAGATCGGCGGCACGTCGAGGGTCTTGATGGGCCAAGCGAGCGGCTTGGAGTTCAAGACATCCTCGACCGTCACTTCCTTCTTCACGTGGGCGTGCGGGTTCTTCATGGAGTTCTTGCGGTTCTTGACCGCGACCATCGCCGCCGCTTCCTCTGTGTGCCCCAGCACGTCCATGCGCGCGCGCCAGTAAGCGGCGGAGAAGCCCATGATGCCGACGGCGAACTCGCGGCCCCAGAAGGGATCATAAAGCGTCGAGATCGAATACTGCAGCGCGCCTTCCGAAAGCTTGTCGTAGGCAACGACCAGCACGCGGTCGGCGAAGCCGCTTGAAACCTGATAGTAGCCGGCAAGCGCGCCGGCCAACCCGGTACCGCCGCCCGATGTGACGCGGACCACCGGCTTCAGCGAAGCGCCGATGGCATCGACAACCCATTTCTCGGGCTGATTGACGGCCGCGAAGAGAACTGGACCCGTCGCTACCACCACGGAATCGATGTCCTCGATGGTCAGCTTTGCATCAGCGAGCGCACGGTCCACGGCCTCGCGGACGAGGCCGGCCTGACTGACATCTGTGCGGCGGCGGGAGTGATTGGTCTGTCCGACGCCTACGATACCGACATGACGACCCATGACGATCAAACCTCCAGGGTGAAGACGCAGTGCGTCTGCATGCCGACGCCGCCGGCGCCGTGCGCGATGGCCGTGGTCGGCGATTTCAAGCCGTATTCGGCAGGATAGGCGAGTTGGCGGGACGCTTCCGCAAGACGAACCAAGCCGGTCGCCATGATGGGATCTGCCGGCAGGGAGCCACCGGATTTGTTCACCGCGATCTTGTCGTCATCAAGCAAGCCGATGGCTCGGCCCGCCTTGGCAAGGCCGATGGATTCGAGGACCATCAGTTCGGTCGCCGCCGAGGAGGCGCTGGTCTCGGCGATTGCCGCGGTCGGTTTCGACCAGCCAGCTCGCTTGAACGCCGATTTCGCGGCCGCCTCGCAGGCTTCCAGAGCGCCCGCCTTGCGAGTTGCGAAGGAATGGCGGTCGCCAGACATGCCCATGCCGGTGATCCAGACAGGCGTACGCGTAGTCCGCCGCGCGATCTCTTCCGACCCGAGCAGGATCGCAACCGCCCCATCGGTCGGGCGCGACATCATCAATTTGGTGAGGGGCCGCGCGACGCTCTGGGACGAAAGCACGTCGCTCTCGCTCGGGACGGCCTCGACGGGCACCTTGCGGCCAGCCGCCGCCGCGGCCCACCGCCTGGAAACCAGGCCAGCCAGCTGTTTCTCGCCGACCCCGTGGTCGGCCATGTAGCGCTGCGCCTGAATGCCGCTGGCGGCGCGATGATCGAAGCCCACGGGACGCTGATAGAAAGGCTCGACCTGGGAAGAGTAGAACAGGCTGGTGTCGGATTCTGACGGCTTGGAATAGGCGATGATCAGCCCGACATTCGCCGCGCCCGAGGCGATCTTGGTGACGCCGTAGAGTGCAGCCCAGAGGCCGTCCTCCTCGATGCGCGATTCTTCCTTGTGATGGGCGCCCATCGCGCCGAGGAAGCCGCAGTTCGAGATGGAACGTCCATCGAGCACGTCGCTGCCGGAATCGAAGACGAAATCGACATCGTCGAGCGTCAGCCCCGCCCCCTTGAAGACGTCGGTCACGACCGCGGCGATCAGATCGATGTGCTGCGCGCCACTCCAATTGCCGCGAAGCTCGGTCTGCGTCGACGAAATCACCGCGACACGGTTTGCAGACATGTTTCCTATCTCCAGCAACGCCAGTGCATCGCCGGCTATCGGCGCGCGATGCGACCGACCCGGCACCGGACGCCGCCCTTCGGCCTCGTCCTTGCCCTCTTTATTGATGCCAGCCATCGAGCCTGTCAAGCACGAAGTCGACTTTTTATCGGTTTTTACCATCGCGCGACAGCGGCACATGCCTCGGCAAAGGGCGCCCTCCGTCTTTGCAAAGGGCGCCTTCGTACTTTGCAATGTTCGCGCGCGTGAGAATTGCGCACGCTCAGAGAGGGTTGCATTGCAGCAAATGCGTGAAAACTCAGCGACTTGCTTGTACGGCGTCTGGCAAACACACCGCATTTCTCGGCCGCCCTGGGCGCGCGGGATTGACCGGGACTGCCGCCTGGATTAAACGAGCTTATCCGAAATCGCTTCGGTTTCGACAGGCGCAAAATCACGCACCCGGATATCCGCACGGAGCCGACAGCAGAACGATGGCCCTCGACTATGCTTTCCTCACCGGTCTACCGCCGCTGCAGATAGACCACTGCTATACCGCCAGCGACACGATTCTTTACGCCCTGGGCGTTGGCGCTGGATTGAGCGCTGCGGAAAACCGTGACGATCTTGCTTTCGTCTATGAGCCAGGCCTGAAGGCGCTGCCGACGATGGCCGTCGTGCTCGCCTATCCGGGCTTCTGGTCGCGCGATCCGAAATACGGCATCACTTGGCAAAAGCTGCTGCATGTCGAGCAGTCGATCGAGCTTCACGCGCCCCTTCCGATCGAAGGCCTTATAAGGGGCGAGATGACCATCGATGAGATTTATGATCGCGGGCCCGATAGGGGCGCGTTGCTGCACGTCTCGCGGCGGGTGTTCGATGCGACGAGCGGCTTGCTCCTGGCAACCGTCAGGCAGGTGAACTTGCTCCGCGCGGACGGCGGCTTTGGAGGCAAGGCCGGGTCGCCTCCCGGGCCGAACGCGATCCCGGACCGCATGCCGGACTCGACGCTGGCGCTGCCGACAAGCGTCGACCAGGCGCTGATCTACCGTCTTTCCGGCGATACGAACCCCCTGCATGCCGATCCCGCGGTCGCCGTTGCCGCGGGGTTCGACCGCCCAATCCTGCACGGGCTTTGCAGCTTCGCAATTGCCGGCCGCGCCGTGCTGAAGACGCTTTGCGCGAACGAACCCGGCAGGATGCGCCGCTTCGACGCGCGATTCACCAGCCCTGTTTATCCCGGCGAAACGATCGAGACGCGGATGTGGCGGACGGGCGATGGCATGGCGGCGTTCGAAGCCTATTCGCTCGAACGGGGCGTCGCCGTCATGCGCAACGGATTTGTCAGGTACGACGCCTGAGTCGGCCGGACCAAAGGAAAGAGCGGGCAATGGATCTGGGACTCAAGGGACGCGCAGCGATCATCACCGGCGCAGCGGGCGGCATCGGCGCCGCGGTAGCGCGGCGGCTTGGCTCGGAAGGCGTCAAAGTGACTGTGGCAGACATCGCGCTTGGAAGAGCCGAGGCCAAGGCCGCGGAACTGAGGGCGGAGGGAATTGAGGCCATCGCGGTCGCCGCGGATGTTATCGACGCCGCTTCCGTGGACGCGACGGTCGCCGCCACATTGGCCGCTTTTGGGAGCGCCGACATCCTCATCAACAATGCTGGCTTCCAGCGCGACATGCGCATCGGCAAAATGGCCGAATCGGACTGGGACAGCGTGGTCGACGTGATCCTGAAGGGCGCCTATTTCTGCACAAAGGCTGCGTTGCCGTCGATGATCGAGCGGAAGTGGGGACGCGTCGTCAACATGTCTTCGCGCGCGCACCTGGGCAACGCCGGCCAGGCGAACTATTCGGCGGCGAAAGCCGGTTTGCTCGGTTTCACCCGGGCGCTGGCCTTGGAAAACGGCAAGTTTGGTGTCACCGTCAACGCCGTGGCGCCAGGCATCGTCGACACACCGGCAATCCAGGCGCTCGCCCACTATGAGTCCGTCCGCGACAATGCTGTGAAAACGACCCCGGTGCCGCGCCTCGGAACTGTGGAAGACATCGCGGATGCTGTAGCATTCCTGGCGTCGGATCGCGCCTCATACATTAGTGGTGAAGTGTTGCACGTAACCGGGGGTAGGTATTGACGCACGCGCGCCCTGGTCTCATCAAGTCGAGGACGTCGCGCAATAGTTGCAAGCGGCCTATGGGATGAACATGCTGGATAAGTCCGCGCAGGGTGCTACGGAACCAGGGTCGGGTGACGGCTGGAATGAATTCCTGGCCGCCGTGATCGAGCGCTGGACGGCCGATACCGGCGAGCGCAAGCAGGATCGAAGCAAGCGCCGGGAGCAGGAGATACTGCGCGCCGCGCTTCGGGTTTTCGCCCGCGACGGCATTTCCCGGGCGCGCATCGGCGATATCGCGTCCGAGGCCGGCATGCCGGTCTCGTCCATCTACGAATATTTTCCGAGCAAGGAAGACCTGGCCTACGCAGTCCCGACGACTCACCTGGCGCGATTCTATACTGAGTATGCCGCGGCGGTTGCCGACAAGCATACATCCCGTGAAAGGCTGCGGCTCTATCTCTGGCTCGCCGCAGACTTTGCCCGCCGCAATCCCGAATGGGCTCGCACGCTCTATCTGGAAATCTGGCCGAGCGTCCTGGTGAGCGAAACGGCGGTTCGCCATTCGATCAACGACTATGTGCGGGTCATCGTCTATTTGATCCGACAAGGCGAAATGCGCAGCGAGTGGCCGGACGGCCCAGACCCATACGAGACTGCCGCGATCCTCAACGGCAGCGTCAACCAGGTGATCATTACGTGGCTGCTATACCGGAAGCCGCGCGACCTGATGAAGGCGATCGTGTCGATTATCGACCGGACGATGTCGGCACTGTTGGGCGAGGTTCTGGATGACGAGCCTAAGAAGCCCTCACGTCGGCGCAAGGCAGACGACTGAGACGCGGCGTGGGCAGAGCGTCACCCAACGATTGGAACTCCTTTATGCCACTGACGATCGGTTCGTTTGAAGTCGAAGTCTCCACCGACGGCGTCGCGCTGGTGACGTTTTCACGCCCGCCGGTGAATGCGGTGTCGCTCTCCGTCTACGAGGATATCGGCAGACTGGTCAGCACGATCGAGGCTGATGCTTCCGTCCGCGTTGTCGTGCTGACGGCTCCCGACGCCGCCAAGGCATGGTGCGGGGGCGCGGACTTGAACGACTTCGTCGGCATGAACACGGCCAAACGCAAGGAACGCTATCGGTTCATCAACGAACAGGTGCCCGGCTTCTACCGGCTCGACCGGCCGGTCATCGCAGCCATCAACGGCGCGGCGATCGGCATCGGCATGGTGCTCGCAGGCCTCTGCGATATGCGCGTCGCGGCGGAAGACGCCCGATTTGCCTGTCCGGAGATCGACTACGGCCTGGTTGGCGGCGGCGCAGGGCTGTTTGCCATGCTGAAGCTGCCGGAAGCGAAAGTCCGCGAAATCCTCTTCACCGGCCGCAAGTTCACCGCGCGCGAACTGGAACCTACCGGCTTCTTCAACTACGTCGTGCCGCGCGCCGAGGTGCTGCCCAAGGCCCTCGAGATCGCCGGCCAGATCGCATCCAAGAGCCTTCCCTCGATCCGGGCCCGCAAGATCGCTTCGGTCGGCCTCGAAGGACGGAGCTGGATGGAAGCCTATCTCGATGCCCAGGCCCTCTCGGCGGAACTCGTCGCTAGCAAGGATAGCGGCGAGGGAGTGAAAGCCTTCCTCGAGCATCGCCGTCCCCGCTTCGTCGATCGGTAAGCCGGCGCAAGTCAGGGCGCGATCTGTCTCCGCAATTTCCCGTGGATTTTTCGGGTTTGTGTTGCACTTCGAAGCGCAATCGATTAGAAGCGACGCCAAGAGGAGCATGCGTCGATGATCGACAAGTTCGTAGGGTCAGTCGCTGATGCGGTGTCGGGCATTCGCGACGGCTCGACGGTCATGATCGGCGGCTTCGGAGTCGGACAGCCAGTCCATTTGATCGACGGGTTGATCGAGCAAGGGGCGAAAGGTCTCACGATCGTCGCCAACAATGCCGGCATCGGGCGCACCGGACTCGCCAGGCTCCTGGAACTTCGGCGCGTTCGCAAGGTCGTTTGCTCGTTTCCGCGCACCGCGGATCCGGTCGTTTTCGACGAGCTCTACAAGAAGGGCGAGATCGAGCTCGAACTCGTTCCGCAAGGAACGCTTGCCGAGCGCATAAGGGCGGCCGGAGCTGGCGTCGCGGGTTTCTACACCGCGACCGCCTACGGCACCAAGCTGGCCGAAGGCAAGGAAACGCGCGAGTTCGAGGGACGGCACTATGTATTCGAGCGTGCTCTGCACGCCGACGTCGCGCTGATCGAGGCTTGGCAGGGCGATCGCTGGGGCAACCTCACCTACAAGGAGGCCGGCCGCAACTTCAACCCGGTCATGGCCACTGCGGCGAAGCTGACCATCGCGCAGGTGCAGCACACGGTCGAACTCGGCAGCCTCGAACCCAACGCAGTCGTCACGCCGAGCATCTTCGTCAATCGAGTCGTCCACATCCCGTACGGGGATCCGAAGTAGGAAGCCGGTGATGCGCCAGACCTGGAAACCCCTGTCGCGGACTGAAATGGCGGCGCGCGTGGCGCGCGACATACCCGAGGGCTGGTATGTCAATCTGGGCATCGGCATGCCGACCCTTGTGTCCGACCAGATTGCAGCCGGCAAGGACGTCATCATCCATTCCGAGAACGGCATCGTCGGCATGGGACCGCAGCCGAAGCCTGATGCGGTCAATCCGTGGCTGGTCAACGCCGGAAAGCAATATGTCACGCTCGTCACCGGCGGCGCCATCGTCCACCACGCCGACAGCTTCGGCATGATCCGCGGCGGCCATATCGACCTCTGCGTGCTCGGCGCGTTCCAGGTTGCCGCAAACGGTGACCTCGCGAACTGGGCGACGCTCGACGACGCGATGCCCCCGGCCGTCGGCGGCGCGATGGATCTCTGCGCCGGCGCGAAGCGCCTGTGGATCATGACCGACCAGACCACCAAGTCGGGCGAACCGAAGCTGGTCGACCGCTGCACCTATCCGCTTACCGGCCTGGCCTGCGTCAACAGGGTCTACACGAACGTCGCCGTCTTCGACCTGACGCCGTCGGGCTTCGAATTGGTCGAGGCGGTGCCGGGACTCGGCATCGAAGAGCTTCAGGACATGACCGGCGCAGCAATCGCCGCAAGGGCCTGAGCGGCTCCACGCCAATCAGAGCCGGCCGACGGGAGGCGAATGTGGAACTCGGCGCGTATGGCGATGATCCCTCATGGGCCCTTTCGGATTTGCAACCCTTCGGCGGCACTTCCAAACGCGATGGCATGGTGCGCGATCGCGCTAATGCGATCCTTGACTTGGTCGGCTTCGCGATCGACCGTCGGCGACGTCTTGCCCAAGACCTCACCCTTGCCGAGCAGAAGATCACGGACATCGCGCGAGCGCTCATGGGCGCGCGCAGTATTCTATTTCTGGATGAGCCGACCGCTGGGCTTGCAGAAGAAGAAATATTACATATCGCGAATGTCTTACGAACCATCAATCGTAATACAGGGGTCACTATACTTGTGATCGCTCACCACATAGGGTTTATTCGCAGCGTAGCTGACTACGCCACCGTTCTCGATTTCGGACGGAAGCTCGCCGAGGGCACGCCGGAAGAAATGGCGAGGCAGCCGGATGTCATCAGCGTTTTCCTGGGAGAAAGCGATGCCTGAGACAGGCTTGCAAGTCCGGGATCTCACGGTGAGCTTCGGAGCAGCGAGAATTCTCGATCGCGTCGAGATTTCTGCGCAGCCTGGACAGGTGACCGGACTTGTCGGGCCAAACGGAGCAGGCAAGACAACAGCGCTCAGAGCCATCTCCGGACTTATTCAGCGTCCCGAAGGATCGGTTCGCCTGGACGGCGTGGTGTTGGGCGCTGATCCTATGACCGCCGCGCGGGCCGGCATAGCGCATGTTCCCGAAGGCCGGGGTCTGATTCCAACACTGACGGTGCGGCAGAACCTGAGTCTGGCGCTGATCGGCGTGGGCCGCACAATGCGACAGGAAGACTTGGACTATGTCCTGTCTGTCTTTCCTGCAACGCTACCGCTTATGGATCGAAGGGCGGGCCTACTAAGTGGCGGTGAACAGCAAATGGTCGCGATCTCGCGAGGTCTCATCGTAAGGCCGCGGGTTCTAATAGTGGACGAGATGAGCCTGGGGCTTGCCCCAAAGATCGTGCGTGACCTGCTTGCCACACTTTTGAAGGTCGCAAGAAATTTTTCGATGACTGTGTTGCTCGTCGATCAAAATGCACGGGCGCTTTCGTCAGTCTGCGACCATATTTACGTCTTGCTGAACGGGCGAACCACCATGTTCGAAGTCGGCAATGACGAGCTTCTGCAGGCAGTATACTTCGGCCATGGCCCGTCAACGCCGCTTCCAGTTTGATTCACCCCATTCCCCCTGAGTTATCTTGCGAGCGACTTCTTAATGCCTCTCCATCCAGTCATATCGGAAAGCCTCAAAGCTGCCGAAGGCTCGCTTCCAGTCGAGTCATTTCCGGTGGGCAGGGTCCGTCAGATGATAAGATCCACCTATGACACTGGTCTACCCAAGATTGAGTTGGCAAGCGTCGAGAACACCAGCTTTGCCGGGCCCTCGTGTGACATCCCCTGCCGCATATACACCCCGCATGGCGCCGGTCCCCACCCGATCACGATGTTCTTTCATGGCAGCGGGTTTTGTGTCCTGGATCTCGACAGCCACGATGACATTTGCCGTTGGCTTTGTAACGGTAGCGAGAGCGTCGTCGTCTCCGTCGACTATCGCCTTGCGCCCGAGAACCCATTTCCCGCCGGAAACCACGATTGCACGGCCGCAGTCTTGTGGTTCGCCAGCCGGGCACACAGATACAACGCGGACCCCTCGCGCATCGCGGTCTCAGGTGACAGCGCTGGCGGTTGCATGGCCGCTCTAACGGCGCTGCAACTCAGAGACGAAGGCGGCCCCGCCTTGGCCGGTCAGCTTCTTTTT
The DNA here is from genome assembly GCF_023954305.1 of Mesorhizobium sp. Taxonomy (NCBI): domain Bacteria; kingdom Pseudomonadati; phylum Pseudomonadota; class Alphaproteobacteria; order Hyphomicrobiales; family Phyllobacteriaceae; genus Mesorhizobium; species Mesorhizobium sp. Next base: position 321,334 of record NZ_JAMLIG010000003.1, read on the forward strand.
TATCCTGTTACTGATCACTATTCCTCGCAATGGCGCAGCTACGACGAATTTGGCGAAGGTTATGGGCTAAGCGCGAGCCTGATGACTTGGTTCTGGAACAATTTCATCGGGACGGGCGGCCAGGCTGCCGTGGAATTGGCTTCCCCGCTTCGTGCACAGACCTTATTCGGGATGCCGCCTGCGCTTATTCAGGTGGCGGAATATGACGTGCTCCGCGATGAGGGCGAGATCTATGCGGAGAAGCTTTCCGCGGCGGGGGTTGAGGCTTCAGTGACGCGGTGCGAAGGGCTTAACCACGGATTCCTTCGCTGGATCGGTATCCTACCCGAGGTGACTCAAAGAATGGATGATGCCTGCCGTTGGCTGCATCGTACATTGCGTCCCAACTCGACGTGGCCGCCACCTATGTCGTCTAATACCAACCGTCCCGGCTTCTGACTCTTTCGTGAGTTTGAGGCGTTTGCGCCGTGTGATTCCCTGTTGCCGAAGGAGATTCGGCGATGGGCTCAGCGGTGAAGGTGCGGGACGACTATTCGGCGGTGGAACTTCGCCGTTTGGCTCGTGTTGCGAAGGATGTGCGCCAGAGCAGCCGGCTCCTGGCGATCGCGGCGGTTCTGGACGGGATGAGCCGAGCCGATGCGGCGCGGATCGGCGGCATGGACCGCCAGACGCTGCGCGACTGGGTGCACCGGTTCAACGCGGCCGGGCCCGACGGTCTTCCCGATCAATGGTCGGCGGGGCCAACGTCGCGGTTGTCCGCCGAGCAGCAGGCCGACCTGGCCGCCATCGTCGAAAAGGGTCCGGACCGCGCCGTTGACGGCGTCGTCCGCTGGCGGCGCATCGACCTGAAGCGCGTCATCAGGGAGCGTTTCGGCGTCCACTACGACACGCGCTATATTGGCAAGCTGCTGCACAAGCTCGGCTTCTCCCACATCAGCGCGCGCCCGCAGCATCCGGCGCAAGACGCCCATGTCGTCGAGGAGTTCAAAAAAAACTGGTCTCGCACGCTGAAGGCGCATCTTTGCGACCTGCGGCCGCGCACGAAGGTGGAGCTGTGGTTCCAAGACGAAGCCCGCATCGGCCAGAAGAACGGCATCGTGCGGCAATGGGCGCGTCGCGGAACGCGGCCGCGCCAGCCAGCCGACCAGCGCTACAAGAGCGCCTACCTGTTCGGCGCAATCTGCCCGGCGCGTGGCATCGGCGCTGCTCTCGCGCTGCCCTTTGCCGACACCGAGGCCATGCAACTCCATATCGACGAGATCAGCCGGCACGTCGAGAAAGGCGCCCATGCCGTGCTCGTCATGGACCGCGCCGGATGGCACACCACCGCCAAGCTCACGATGCCGAAAAACATCACCGCGATCTTCCTGCCGTCGCGGGCGCCGGAGCTGAACCCGGTCGAGAACGTCTGGCAATACCTGCGACAGAACTGGCTGCGGCGCGACAATCAACGTGAGAGCGCAGCGTCAATCAGGATGAGAATGCCGGCGGGTTGGAACGCAGGGAGGGCGTAGCCCGACTGGAGTTTCAACCCGCCGGCGGCGCGTTCCTTTCGGGGGCGTTTGTCTGGTGATCACGGTCGGCCGGGTATGCCGGTGGTTTTTCCTGTTGGGGAGGAATCACTTTGTGCCCGGCCGCCACGTAACCGATCACCAGATGAGGCTTTTCATGAAGTTCTGTCAGACCCATACGACGGCCGTCGCGGCGGCGAAGGCGTCGATCAGCACGGCCACGGCCTATCGCATCGAGAAGGATTCGAGGCTGCCCTCGCAGAGGTAGGTTCCGCGACAACGGCGCCGTCCCGACCCGCTCGCCGATATTTTCGACGCCGAGGTCGTGCCCATGCTGAGGGCAGCTCCCGGCATTCGGGCGATCGCCATCTTCGACGAGATGATCCGGCGTCATCCCGAACTTGGGGTCGGCATTCGCCGGACACTGGAACGGCGCATCCGCTCGTGGCGCGCCATCCATGGCGAGGAGCAGGAGATCATCTTCCGGCAGGTCCACGTACCCGGACGCATGGGATTGTCGGATTTCACCGATATGGGCGGCGCCGGCATCACGATCGCGGGTGTTGCTCTCGATCACCGGCTCTACCATTTCCGGCTCGCCTATTCCGGCTTCGAGCACGCCCATGTCGTGCTCGGCGGCGAGAGTTTTGTCGCTCTGGCGGAAGGCTTGCAGAATGCGTTGTGGTCGCTCGGCGGCGTTCCGTTGGAGCATCGCAGCGACAGCCTTTCGGCAGCCTTCCGCAATCTGGACAAGGATGCCCGGGCGGACCTGACGGTCCGCTACGAGGATCTGTGCGGCCATTACGGCATGACGCCTTCCCGCAACAATGCCGGCGTCGCGCATGAGAACGGCTCCATCGAAGGCCCGCACGGGCATCTCAAGCGAGCGATCAATGACGCGCTGCTGATGAGGGGGTCGAGCGATTTCGACGATCTGGCCGCCTACCGTCGCTTTGTCGACGAGATCGTCAGCCGCGTGAATGCCCGCAATTCCAAGCGCATCGACATCGAGCGCGCCGAACTCCAGGAACTGCCTGTGCGGCGCACGTCCGACTACGAGGAGATCACCGTCCGCGTCACGTCATCGGGCGGCTTCAGGCTGCGCAAGGTGTTCTACACCGTCCCCTCGCGCCTGATCGGCCACCGGCTCAGGGTGCGGCTCTTCGATGATCGGCTGGATATCTTCATCGGCGGCACGCAACTCATGACGCTGCCGCGCGGGCGGGCCTCTCCATCCGGCAAGCACGATCAGGTCGTCAATTATCGTCATGTCATCCATTCGCTGCGTCGCAAGCCGATGGCGCTCCTCAACCTCGTCTACCGTGACCAGCTCTTTCCGCGCGAGGCGTATCGGCGAACCTTCGACATGCTCGTAGATCGTCTTCCGGAGCGGCAGGCCTGCCGCACCATGGTCGACCTTCTCGCCCTGGCTCACGAACGCGGCTGCGAGCGCGAACTGGCCGATCAGCTGACCGTTTCGCTGCATGCCCGGCGATTGCCTGACATGACCGCCTTGCGGGCACGCTTCGCGCCCGATCCCGCCCGGTTGCCGAATGTCGTCGTGCACCTTGCTCCGCTCAACGCCTATGAAGCCCTGCTCGGCGCCAGCCTGACGGGAGACGCGGCATGAAGACGACCCCCGCTGTCGACGCCGCCAGGCTCAGCCTGCTTCTCAACGAGTTGCGCTTGCCGGCCATCAAGGTCATGTGGCCGCAGTTCGCCGAACAGGCCGACAAGGAAGGGTGGCCCGCAGTCCGCTTCCTGGCCGCCATAACCGAGCACGAACTGGCCGAGCGTGACCGCCGCCGCATCGAGCGGCATCTCGCCGAAGCCCGCCTCCTGCCGGGAAAGACCCTCGACACATTCGAGTTCGAGGCCGTGCCGATGATCTCCAAGGCGCAGGTGATGGCCATCACCGCCGGCGACACCTGGCTGGAGAAGGGCGCCAATCTGCTCCTGTTCGGCCCGCCCGGCGGCGGAAAGAGTCATCTGGCCTCAGCCGTCGGGCTCGCCCTTATCGAGAACGGCTGGCGGGTTCTCTTCACCCGGACGACAGATCTCGTTCAGAAGCTCCAGATGGCGCGCCGCGAACTCGGCCTCGAAGCCGCTATCAACCGGCTCGACCGCTTTCACCTGCTGATCCTCGACGATCTCGCCTACGTCACCAAGGACCAGGCCGAGACCAGCGTGCTGTTCGAGCTCATCAGCGCCCGTTACGAGCGGCGCTCGATGCTCATCACCGCCAACCAGCCATTTGGGGAATGGGGGAAGGTCTTCCCGGATCCTGCAATGACGCTCGCCGCGGTCGATCGCCTTGTTCATCACGCCACCATCTTCGAGATGAATGTCGAGAGCTACAGGCGGCGCGAAGCCATGGAACGAAAACGTGGCCCCGGTCGGCCGGCGTCATACGCGACACCCGCCAATATCGGCGCTGATTGACGCTCCGCGACAAACAAACCCACAAACCTCTTGCGCGCGACAATCAATGCCGCGATCATCACCACCGCCGCGACACCAGATTCTCATCCAGATTGTCGCGCGCCTCTCATCCAGATTGTCGCGCTATAGGCCAGCGCTTTAGCGTCTGCCTCCGCACGCTTGCGGGCCTCGCGCCGCCAGGTGAACAGTTGCTGCGGGGTCAGGTCATGCCGGCGCGCGACCGCCGACACCACCGCTCCCGGCGCAAGTGTCTCTTCCAGGATGCGCGCTCGGTCATCGGCCGACCAACGCCGGCGGCCCATCGCGCCGTTGATGACCTCAAAACGCCGGATCTCGCCCTCCGGCTCAAGTCTATGGTCAAGTCCACACACAAACGATCCTCCAAAAGGATCGCCACCGTGCCTCGTCAGAGCCGTGCAAAGAAGGTGCGGTTGGAGCCCCGCTTACATCGGAGCGATTGCGCGCGCGCCTCCGTTCCCGCGGAATATTCTTGGCGCCGAGCAGGCACCGCAAGTGGTGGGCTGCTGTTGGGCGCGGAATGCGGATAGCGGACGTTCGAGCGTCGTTGCATACAGGGTATGCGGCGGCTAAGCCAGACAATGGCGTGCGTCTGACGACTTGCCAGAAGAGGCGAGCCAAGCCAGAAGCAAAAAGAGTTGCAACTCGTTTTCGCCGTTCGCAAAGTCGAGCACCTATTTCCAAGGCGGTCGCCCTTAGCCACTATCTCCGTTTGGGGGGCAGCCATGGACGGACCAATGTATCAGCTACTAAAGGAGCAACTTGCCGCAACTATTCACGCGCTGAGGGTCACGACCTTCAATCGCGGCAACGCCGTCCAACGGCTCATCATGGCTCTCTACGCCACCATCATCGAGCAGATCGATAGCGCAGTCACGTTGGTCGACTCCGGTCGCTCTACAGGCGTTGAGGCAATCTTGCGCTCGTGCCTGGAGGCTCATGTCGACCTCCTGAACTTGGCGTCAGACCCGGCGTATGCCGACCAGATGCAAGCCCATTACCATCTTCAGTTTCGGATCGTTTGCCGCGAGGCGATCAAGGGGACCAACCCGTTTCTTGCCGGGATTGAGGCCGATGCGCCGGCGCGGCTTGCGGAACAGGAGAAGGAGCTTGCGCGGCTCGGGAAGCCGCTGGACACGAAAACCCGCTTCGACATGGCGGGAATGGGTGACATTTACCGATCGATCTACAACAGCCTGTGCTGTGAGACGCATAACAATATGCGGGCGCTGATGGACCGCCATTTCACCAACCAAGGCACGGACGAGATACCGATTTTTCAGATCGCGATATTCACTGACATGGAGAAGGTGGATTTCGACGCGGCGATCGACACCTTCCTGTCAATCCTCACCGGCTCCAATCGCACCGTTCACCACCACCTTGGCTCCGCCCAACTGGAGAAGCTGGAGGTGTATGCGCAGCGTCGCGCCGAAATGCCGGGTGCTACAACTGTGACTGCGTCCGTTCCAGCAGAGCAACCTCCGTCCCATAAATAGCCTCGAACGTTTTCTCGCCGTCAGGATGGCGTGGCCATAGGTAAGCTTGACTGTGCACTGTGATGCCACCAGCACAAGGTAATAGCTTCAGGGTTGAGATCACGTTGCCCCATGCCTTAGCCCGTCACGGGGATGGTGGATTTCGGCTGGGAAACAGCATCGTTCACCAGTGTCAGGAAGCACCATCACGCAGCCTAGAGCGGCTATCCGGGTAAGGTGGCACGGTCAGCGGCATTCACCCAAACACAATACCATCTAACCGATCACTTTCGCGAAGGATCGTTCCAGCGCGTGTATCGACGGAACAGCGAGGTTGGGTCCGGCTTCTCCTCCGGCTTGGGCTTCACCAGCTTCTGCGGCGCCATGTGGTATTCGATCGCATCCTTGCCGAGGCAGATTTGCTTCAGGTTCTGCACGAACAGCGACACGTCGCCGAAGTAGTTGGGGTAGGTCTCCACCAGGCCATCCATCCGATCGACCTCAACCATGACCACGCGGGAGTCGTCCTGTCCAGTTTCGACCAGCCGCTCTATGGCGCTCACCATCGTCGAAGCATCGCTCTCGCTGCTGAACGACGTGACATCAACCGTCTTCTCAACACGGCGGTAGCGGATCACGTAGAACTGACCTTTGTCGTAGTCGTAGTTCTCGGCGTAGTGCGCCAAAATCTTGATGTTATCGAGCAACTGGGCGGCACCCAGAACGTGATCCAGCTCTCGCAACTCCTTCAGGCAGTCGCTGCGGCTCGGCATCCCCTGTGGACCGGCGCATCCCTCCACGCGGGCAAACTCTCCCGACATAAGCTGGAACAGCCTTAGCCAGTTTGTGTCACCCTTGTGGTGCTTGATGTCCTGCCCGAGAAACAGGCCAACGGCTTCCACGGCGGTTGCCCATGAATGCTGGAGCCGGGTCCGAACCTGAAGCTCAACACGCCGCCGCTCGCCCTTTTCGAAGTCCAGCGCAAAGTGGTGGCTCCGGTAGCCGTCGCCTTTCGGCGTGTCGATGTAGGGTGACTGACGTCGGATGTTATGCGGAAACTCGTCCTTGATGGATGCGACCAGCTTCCGAACGCCATCCATGTTGTCGAGGATCGCCCTGCAACCGGCGATGTCCTGTATCTGGTCGAGATGGATAGGTGTGGTGGAGAGCTTTCGGCGGATGGCAGCCATGCGCTTCACGCGGCCAGCGGTTATGCCGTTGCACCTCAGCGTTCGCATCCGGGCGATGACGGACTGGCGTACGCTTCGCATCGGGTAGACATGCGACTCTCGCCAATCGTTGGCGACCGAGAACACCCGGTAGAGTTCGTCCTTCTCCGCCATCGACATGTGTTCAAAGCCGACGATCGGTTGGCCGAGTCGTTTTCCGGCAGGTCGCACTTCGTTGCCGGCGAAGATTGCTGCAGTTTGCATCGTCAGAGTTCGCGTCTCTATTGATGATTGCGCACCATAGCCTCAAGCCGGAGGTTCTGCATCCGTTCTTACGCTCCCTTCACAGAAAATCGCTAGTCACGCCCCAGCCTCCCAACCACAACGCGGTTGCCTTTCCCGCTTATCCGAACTAAAATTTGTCATTCCGGTCTCGGCCCCAAGGGTGACTGGTCTGAACCGGCGACACCCTAGGCGTACCAGTGCCGGACTTTCTCATGATCGTGCAATGAGGCTGGCCGATACGGCTTCATGACATCGTAGTGAAGCACCGCGGGAGCCTCGAACCGCTTCACAACCGATTCATGTAGTGTTGCCTGGGTTACGATGTTCCTGGCTTTCACGCCGGCATAACGGAACACCAAAGAACGACGTTCGTCGTGCTGCGGCCCGGTCGGATCGGGATAAAGATGCATGTAGCGCGGGTCATATTTCAGTCCTGCGCTGACCGCCGCGTCAAGCATCCATCGCAGCGCAATATCCGATAGTCGCGCGTCATTTTCCGGATAGCTGCCGCCGATATCGGAATGGTTCCCGGCGAACCAGTACTGCTCGAACCAGAGGACGCCATTTTCGTCAGGCTCGTTGGAAATGCCTTTGGTTCCCCAGCCGACACGCTGGAAGGTCTTGCGATCCTCGTCGATGGAGATGGCGTGGCGAGCATATTTCACGCGCGGGCTGAGCCGGTTGTCGTAGAAAGTCATCAGCATTTCGGTGTGAGTGAACGTCCGCCACCAGGAATATCCTAGAAGAGTGCCGGGCATCTTGAAGTGCGTCCGCGCATACCAGCCGCCGAAAAATAGGAAGGCGGCGCCTACAAGGATGACCGCCCATGTTAGCCACGACAGGAACCAGATCGACAGCAGATACGCCAGTCCAGCGATCAAAAGAAGTCCGATGATCCCCAGCGCAAAGACAACGATGGGATTGGCAAGCGACGCCACTGTGTCAAAGACTCCGATGAAATACGGCGCCTCGGTCGGCTCATTCTCGTCGCCGCTTCCATATTTCTTGCGGAAGCGCGAAGCCAACAGCCTGCGCTGCTCCAGCAACTCCTTTTCGCGCAGGCTGGCCTTCTCGGGGTGGATCGATGCCGTGTGTTGATAGACGTTCATCACGGCTTCCTTGGCGATCGCCTTCGATGTCTTTTGATCACGGCGAATTGGGCTGCCGTCAGGCATCTGAGCCGGAACGCCGCAAAAGGCCAGCACGCCACCCAAGGATCGAACAGTATAGGCCCCGCGGCTGAATCCGAAGAGGAAGATGCGATCGCCCGGCTCCCACATGCGAATGATCGCCGCATAACAATCGATGACATTGCTGGTGAGACCGAGACCGGTGGCCTGACTGACGACGTTGTAGACACGGCGGTACAGCCGGAGAACGAAATTCTCGCCAATGGGACTGGTGCCGATGCCCGGATCATAGAAGGTCAACTGCTCGGCCGGATCGACTTCATTGTCAGGCCCACACCGGGTCGCCCGGAACAGTTTGTAGATGTTGCTACGGTTTTCATCGAGGAACAGACCGCTGCGTTGTCCAGTTCCGTCGGAATAGATGACGACGTTCTTGCCCATGCCCGTATCCCCAAGAGGTGGCATCAGTATAACCGATTCGCATGAGCGGGTGCTGCCCCTGGCGCGGTGAGTTGTCTGGCGTGTAAGTCCCATTGAGCGGGTTTGGTCGGACGGGCTCAATGATCATCTGGCGCGAAGCCAAATCGCCGGCGATTAGACGCAGATGGCGGCTGACCGCTTACCAACATTCTTTGCCTGACATCAGACAGTCTCCTTCCGGCCCCAAACTCGACATTCCTCACTGAAATGAGAAGCACTTGATATGCATTTTTATGTGCATATATTGTGCCGAGTGAATTCCCGAGGTTTTGTCATGACCCAAGCGCTGCTGACTCATAATGCGATAGTCTCCGGCTTTGTCGATAGTCTGCAAGAGCCGCGCACGCCCTATATCTCGCCAAAGCGCCTATCGCAGGCGCTGGGCGTGAAGGTGGCCAATCTGGCGCAGTTGACCGGCGTCCACCGAAATACGCTTCGTAATCCTTCATCGGAGCGTCTGCAGGGCCGGATGCGCGAGATGGTGAAAGTGATCTCGGCGGCGACCGAGCTTACCGGCGACGTCGACAAGGCAATCTATTGGTATCGCAACGAGCCGATCGCCGACTACGGCCATCGCACGGCGGCCGAACTCATCGCCGACGGTCAGGTCGAGGCGGTCCTTGCTTTTGTTCGTGATCTTGAGAATGGGGCGCGCGGGTGAAGATCGCCGGCATCGGCCCGGACAACATCTTCCACCGCTATCTCACACCCAAATGGGCCTTTCTGCCGACCAGCGGTGCTGGTGCTGCGATCGACGGCGGGCGCTTCAACCGGCCTGGTGTCGAAGCGCTCTATCTCTCCCAGGCGCCACAGACGGCGCTTGAGGAATACAAGCAAGGCGCCAGTATCAGTCCACCGGCGACGCTTGCCGCCTACAAGATCACACTGGCCGAGGTTGCCGATTTTTCGCAGGGGTTCGACCCTGATGTCTGGGACGCCGCGTGGGAGGCATGGGATTGTGCCTGGCGCCGGATCGCTCGCGTTGACAGAAAGATGCCGCCGTCATGGAAGCTGGCGGACCTGGTGATCACCGCCGGGCTTCGCGGTATTCTGTTTCCATCATTGCGTCATGCCGGCGGAACGAATTTGGTGGTCTTTCCAGCCAATCTTGTCGAAGGTGACGCGATCGAAGTCCACGATCCTGATCATCGTTTGCCACGCGATCAGTCGTCCTGGACGTGAGTCGTGAAGAACGAAGCATGGAATCGATCCGCTTAGATGTCCTCGCTTGGGGCAACGTCCAACTCCTCGTGGCCCTCCCCGCCAGCCAGTCCGGTTGGAATATCGCCTGCGAGCAGCTTTTCCTTGGATAATAGTCCGGCATCTTCGAGCGCCTCGAAATCCGGCAGATCGCGCAGCGTGTCGAAGCCGAAGTGGGACAAAAACGCCTTCGTGGTGACATAGGTATAGGGCGCGCCGGACTGCGGCGAGCGCGGCCCCGACGCGATCAGATCCTGCGATCGCAGAACTCCGATCAGATCGCGCGACACCTCCTTGCCGAAGAATGATGACAGTTCGCCGCGGGTGATCGGCTGGAAGTAGGCGATGCACATCAGCACCAGCGCCTCCGACTGCGACAGCGGTCGTGAACTCTCCGCCTGACCTGTCACGGTGCGAATGACGTCACCAAACGCCTTTTTGGTCCGGTGCTGCCAGCCGCCGGCGACCGAGACCAGCTCGTAAGGTCGGCCAGCGAGCTCGGCGCGGATGTCGTCGATGACCAGCTCGATGTTGCAGCCTCTGCCGACGACGCGCGCCAGCGTCTCCCGGGTCACGGGTGTGCTGGCAGCAAAGATCACCGCTTCGACCCGGCCCATCCACTCGCGCCAGCGCAGTTCCGGCGGCAGGTGCTCGAGTTCGGTGTCGAGCAGCGCCGACCGATTATTTTGCCCCCTACGCGCAGCGGATCCGACCATTGTTACAGTCCAAACAGCCGGAAGGAATCGCGACCGGACAGCTCCCGTACCGCCTCGAATGTTTGCAGCCGCTCGAACAGACGCCGCGCGCCGAACCGCGACAGGGCTTTGGTGGTCAGCGTGCCAGGCACGGCATCGTCTTCGAGCAGTTTTTTGACCACGTCCCCTGCCCCCTTGGCGCGCAATTTTGGCATCACTGCCGCAAGCCGCTCGGCGCGCCGGGAGATATCATCTGCCAGCCGGCAGGCATCCGCTGCACCCTGCGCCAGCGCCAGGCACGCCGCCCTTTCAAATTCTTTTTGCTCCCCCGGCCGAATCCGCTTGGCACGACCGCCACCGGTTCGGAACGCCGGCGCAAACGCCTGGGCCATCAGCAGCGGCACCGGTTTTGTCCAGCGCAGTTTTTGCGCCAGCAAAAAATCGGCGCACCACCAGGCCAGCAATTCGGCTTTCGGCGAGAGGACAACAACCTGGCCGGCGATCGCGGCGGCGGCAAACGGCGCCGGCCGTCTGGAGCGGGCCAGATCGTCGATTGCACCTGGAAGACCCGCAAACGCGTCGTCCCAGCGCAGGCCGAGCAGGTCGACCACTTCCGCCAGTCTTTCGGCGTCGATCAGAGGCGACCGCGATCCCAGTTGCCGCCATGCGGCCAAAATGTTGCCGGCGGGGCCGGCATCGCCGTCGGAGGGACGCAGGTACCAGGCGTCACGCAGCGCCGCCTCGTCCTCGGACCGGCCGGCGAGGCGAACGGCTGCGATGGCGCATTTCAGCGCCAACCGCTGCCGCCAGGCGCCGGCCCAGGCTGGTTCGGAGCGGACCAAAGAATCGAGCGAATTCAGCGCGGCGCCGGCAAAGAAAGCAGCATCGGCGTCGTGGTCGACCGGCCCGTCCGGCAACGCCCAGGCCGGCACCCGCGATGGCGCGGGCGCTGCAGTGGACGATGGGAAGGCACGAATCATGCGATAGATGATAAATCGGGAGTGCGCTTTACTCCATCATGAATGCTCAAAACCGCACAGCCTGTCGATCTATAAATACGAACGATAATGTTGCCTTATCGTTCGTTGTGTTCTTTATAGAGAGAATGGCCCAAAACGTCGAGCTGAAGCCCGAAAATCCCCCCGAGCGTGTCGGATGAGCGGAATTCGTGAGACCCAGGGCGCTGGGCGGAAATCTCGCGCACAATTATGAGATTCCTGGCACATAATTGTGAGACTGGATGACTCGGAGTTTTTGAGACTGCCCGCGCTTCCGGCCCGATCCGGTACGTTCGGCGCCTGATGAAGTGCCCCTGTGGGCACTGCGAAGACGCCGGAGCCGTACATAGATGCGTCTGCGCAACGTGAGCGGCCATGCCCGCAATGCTCCCCTCAGCCGTTCCTCGCCTTCCCGGTCGCTGGCCAGCAGCGCGGCAGCGCTGTAGCCGACCGGATCGACCGACAGTCTCCCGATGCCCACGGCAAGGGCATAATTCTGCAACAATGAGCCCTGCGCGAGGGAAAACAAGCCGGCGCGCACCGGCTTGGCAAGAACGGGCGCGACGCGATCATATTCGGGAACGACCACCAGCAGCGCCTGCCTGGCGATCAGCCGCGTGAGAAAATCATGGTTGGCCCGGCGCGCGTCCAGCGACAGCCGAGGCTGCTCGGCCAGCGATGGTGGCGAGGATCTGCGATGCCGTGCCGTCAGGAAATCCAGCAATTGCGGGACGGAAGGCAATCCCTCATCCCTTCCGCGTGCCCAGTTCGCCAGGCGCAAGGCCCCGGCGCGCGCATTGAGATCGAGCATCATCAACTGCGTCTCCGACAGCCTCTCCAGTCCTCTCACGCTCCTTGTCGTCAACCGAACACGATGCTCTGGGCACCAAAAGCCCCAGGGAAGAGCCGTGGTCTTGCATTGAATGCCGCCTGGACATAGCGGGCACACATAGCGGCTGCCGCGTGCAACCATCAAACGCGCGTGCGGCATGATATCCTCGAAGGTCATGGCTCTCAACGCATCGGCCGCTAAGCCGGTGCGGGCGGCCAACACCCCCTCCCTTCCCCCGAGCTTCCATTCGAGGTCGTTGACATCGCGGCGAGGCAGACCACAGCACTCCAGGAACGCATCAACCGGCATGCCGTAGAACAGCGCCAGACGGACCAGCCACCCCGACAAACGCTCATCGGGCTCAGGCTTCAACACGACCGGCAGTACCTTCAAGGCTGACGCCGTGCTCATACTGGCTCGCCCAGGAGCGCCAGAACATTGCGCGTATCGGCGACATCGGTCGCGACAATCCTCTCCTCGCCATTTTCGATCGCCGCTATGGCGAGCATGCCCATGAGCGAAAACACATGCGCGGAGATGCCGCCCGTCACCTCCACCAGGCGCTTCAACATGCGGTCGCCGATTTCGCTCGGCCGACGCAGCGGCAAGGTCCGCTGCAGACTGCCGATCAGACCGCCAAAATCCTCGTCGTTCTGCCACGGCGGCAAGGCAAAGGCCTCGAAGCGGCGCACCAGCTGATCGTCGGTGCGAAGGGCGTTGCGCGCCTGCTGCGTGCCGACGCAGACGAGCGGGATCCTGAGCTCATTGCCGAGAAAGCGCAGCAGGTTGAGGAAGCGGGCCTGCTCGCGCACCGTGCCCGCTTGCAGGCTGTGCACTTCGTCGATGACCAGCAGGCCCGGGCGGATTTCGGAGAGCAAGCGCAACGTCAGGCTTTCGAGCACCGATAGCGTCGCCCGAGGCGGCTCCGGAGCACCGATCGCCGCCAGCAATCGCTTGTAAAAGCGCGCTTCGTCGGGGCCTGCGACCATCTGCACGACAATCACCGGCATGTGCATCCGTCCCGTCGCCTTGTCGAAATGCGAGGGGTGGTCACGAGCAAACTTCTCGACGATCATGGTCTTGCCCATGCCGCTGGCGCCGACGATGAGCAGGTTGGGCATGCGCGCGCGCTGCGGAAAGGTCAGCAGAGCCTCCAGCTTTGCCAATGCCTGCTCGGCTCGGGGATAGTTGATCCATCGATCGGCACGGATCCTGCGGATGCGTTCGTCAGCACTCAGTGCCGCAATCGTCCGGCTGGCGGGAAAAAGGTGCTCGAACTCGTCAGTCATCCCATTCCTCCACCGCGAAATAGGGTAGCTGCAAGGGCTTGTCGTCTCCGACCGATGCTGTCTCCGGCGTCACGTCGATCATCTTGCCGCCGCCAAGGTGCTCTCGCCGCGCACCATCTCGCCGCATGGCCTTGGTTATCCGCGTCGCCTCGTCGATCAGAGCGCGCTGGGCAAGAATCGTCGAAAAGATCAGTTCCTCGTCGAGTGCCCGACGTCCTTCTGCCCGCAGCGCACGGCGCGCTGCGCGTTGCTCCCACATCGCAATCGGCGGCCGGGTCCGGTCGGCTGGGCGCGCCTCCAGATACCCCTCCCCTGTCGCGACAAACACGCAAGACAGATCCCGCGGGTCGTATTTGATGGTCAGCCGCTGCCGGTCGCGCCCCATCAGCCAGCGCAGCTCGTCGGACCAGTAGCGGATATGAAACAGATGCAGCCCGTCGCGTTGCAGGGTGCGCTCTTCGCAAGGCAGGAAATCGATCAGGAAACGTCGCGGATCCGATGGCTTGCGCACCATGACATCGGCAATGCGCGTATTCCACGCGGCTGCGGGCGGCAGATCCAGCGCCTTGTGGATGCGCGCGTGATAGGCGCCGACAATCTCGAGCGCGAGATAAGTCTCCAACTCCCTGAGCGTCATCATCGCCTCGGCTTCCGGATCCACGTCGCCGCGGTCGCGGATGTTCGAGAAGTGTGAGCCCGGGATGAGATGAACCGCCCCCATCATCGTCCCGATCAACCTTTCGATGTGGCCACCGAAGCGGGGCGTGCCGGGTGGACGGTAGACGAGATCGATACGGTGCTCGGCACAGGCGTGCTCGAAGGCCCGCGCATGGAATTCCGCGCCATTATCGACATGGATAGTCCTGGGAATTCCGTGTGCCGGCCAATCCGCGGCGATACCCCGTGCTGCCAGCCATGCCGTCTTGTCGATCACGCAATGGGTCAGGCACAACGCCACGGCCGTCAGCGACGGCGCTTCCAACGACAGGTAGAAACCCATCGCCATCCGCGTGTTGACATCGATCGCTAGGGTCAGCGTCGGACGGCCGATTGGCAACCGCGTCGCTGGATCGACCACTGTAACGTCGACCCTGGTGTGGTCGATCTGCACAGTGTCGAGTGGAGCGGGCGCTTCCAGTCCACCTGGCGTTGCCAGGAACACCGGCTCGGATTTGCCAGCGCCTTCGCGGCGCCGCATCAGATCGGCCTGATTTTTCGTCTCCAGCCACCGCCCAAGGCGACGGATCGATGGCCGTTGCAGCCCCGCAGCACGACAATCTGCCGCCACTTCTCGCTGAAAACGGCTCAGTGTCGGCTTGCGACGCGTTGCATAGAGCTTCTCGAAATGACCCTCGACAATGACAAGGACCGCCGGATCCAATGGCTGCATGCCCGCATTCGGGCCACGCCGACGCGGCAACAACGTGCTGGTCCGATCATCCTGCCGAAACCGCTTCAGCCAGCGAAACAGGGTCGCGCGGCTGATCCCAAGGTCGCTGATGGCACTCTGGACCTCTGCCTCACCCGGCCGATCAGAAAGCCTGGCAAGGACCTCGGCGCGACGGCCCGCTTCCCGCCAGCGCTGTTCGTTCTCCATCCCGTCGGACATGGACAGCCTCGTCGTTTGGCTGCAAGTTGGTCTCAGGAATTCCGACTCAGTACCGCGTCCAGTCTCATTTACCCTGAATCGGTCTCATAATTACGACACGGATAACCCATTGAAATTAAATGAATGGCGATCTCAAAAACCCCAACGTTCCGACACACGTCGATCGACCCTCCGGACCGTCCCGCAGCACGGCGGCTGTCGTCGATCTTTTGGAGGCGGAGTCGACCGCCGACGACTTACCCGACATCATCGATCTCGTCATGGAGATGGGAAAGGTGTCGGCTCAGCCGCCGGCCGATGCCCCCTCCCCTCTTCCTGCCATCGCGAACCCGCGCGGGCAGGCCCATCTCGACGCACTCGCGGGCCGGGCGCGCAACTATATCGAGGCGGCGAGATCGACCAACACCCGGCGCGCCTACGCTTCGGACTGGAAGCAATTTGCTAGCTGGTGTCGGCACCAGGGCGTCGAGATGTTCCCGCCCGATCCGCAAACGGTCGGACTCTACATCACCGCCTGCGCTTCCGGTGCGGCGACCGGCGACAGGAAGCCGAACGCCGTATCCACCATCGAGCGCCGGCTTTCTTCCCTCTCCTGGAACTATTCGCAACGCGGCCAGCCGCTCGACCGGAAAGACCGCCATATCGCGACCGTCCTGGCCGGCATTCGCAACAAACACGCCGCCCCGCCCCGCCAGAAAGAGGCGGTGTTGCCGGAAGATCTGATCGCCATGCTGGAAACGCTCGATCGCGGCACGCTGCGCGGCCTGCGCGATCGCGCCATGCTCTTGCTCGGCTTCGCCGGGGGCCTGCGCCGCTCCGAAATCGTCGGCCTTGATGTCGGCCGCGACCAGACCGAGGATGCGTCTGGCTGGGTAGAAATCCTGAGCAAAGGCATGCTGGTGACGTTGCGCGGCAAGACCGGCTGGCGCGAGGTCGAAATCGGACGTGGGTCGTCCGATACGACCTGCCCGGTGGTCGCGCTGGAGACTTGGCTCAAGCTCGCGCGTATCGCCCATGGTCCCCTGTTCCGACGGGTGACAGGGCAAGGGAAGACCGTCGGCGCCGAGCGGCTCAACGACCAGGAGGTCGCGCGCCTCGTCAAACGCGCCGCCCTGGCCGCCGGTGTGCGTGGCGACCTTTCGGAAGGAGAACGTGGAAAGCTCTTTGCCGGCCATTCATTGCGCGCCGGTCTTGCGTCCTCGGCCGAAGTCGACGAGCGCTATGTGCAGAAGCAACTGGGCCACGCATCGGCCGAGATGACGCGCAAATACCAGCGTCGGCGCGATCGTTTTCGCGTCAATCTCACCAAGGCGTCAGGGCTCTAAAAGCCCCCTCCCCTCCCCTGTTGCAGCCAAATAGGCAATCCCATATAGTCAGGATAGTCAAAGTAGTCACGGAGGCCAGAAATGCTATCTGCACCTAAAGAAGATGCCAACTGGACCGTTGCCGGGGCCAAAGCCCGGCTGTCGGAGGTCATCGAGCGCGCGCAGTCTACACCTCAAACGATCACGCGGAACGGCAAGCCAAGCGTCGTGGTTGTCTCGGCCGAGGAATGGCAACGCAAGACGGTGCGCAAGGGCACGCTTGCGGAGTTCCTTATGGATTCGCCGCTGCGCGGCGTCGATCTCGATCTCGAGCGTCAGCACGACGAACCGCGTGATCTGCGGCTGTGAGGCTGTTGCTCGATACGAATGTCCTGTCTGAGGTGACGAAGCCGGCGCCGGATACGCGTGTTCTGGAATGGCTGGACCAGCTCGATGAGGACCGTTCGTTCATCAGCGTGGTGTCGATCGCCGAAATCCGGCGCGGCGTCGCCCTCATGGATCCCGGTCGCAAGCGCAAGGCACTCGCCGAATGGCTTGCAGAGGATTTGCCGCAACGCTTCGAACACCGCGTTCTTCCAGTCGATGAACCCGTAGCATTGGCCTGGGGCGATCTGATGGCCCTGGCGAAGCGTCGCGGCCGCGGTCTGTCATCCATGGATGGCTTGATCGCCGCCACCGCGGTTGCGCACAATCTTACCCTGGCGACGCGGAACAGGAAGGATTTCGAGGGGTTTGCCTTCGAGCTCTTCGATCCTTGGACTGCCTGAATCCCGCTCGAAACCCGGCCGGCTGGGAGGGCTGCGTGACCGTCTACGCGGTTCCCTCAGGCGTCAAGGGGCTTCTTCGACCGGGCAAAGCGCAACGGCTTGTCCAGCAGGGCCTGAGACGCCATGATTAAATATGCGCGAACGCAATACCTATCGCGCGCCCTGACTTTAGCCGGATCGGCCGAAGGAAAGGTAAACGCCGGAGCGCGCTGTCATGGAACCCAGGATCGTCGACAGCCGAGACGATTTCGCACAATGGGCGATCGATCGGGCCAATGCGATCCTGACAGATCAGGGTTCGAATCTGGCCATCGCTTCCCGCCGCGGAGACGAAGCTCAAATCGGCGAGACGGCTCAGGCGCTGGGTCAAGCAATCGTGGATGCGCTGCTTGAGGCGTTCGACGGTCTAGTGGGCGACGGATGAGCTCCTGGCTCGATCCACGCGCGCGGCCGTGCCACCGATCAGCCGTCTGTGGACGCACCGATCCATCCGGCATCACGATTTCGGCCTGCGCAGACTGCGAAGAAGCGCGTCCGACACCTCGAGCCGCCCTTCTGTCTTGTCGACATCGTCCCGCGGCCCGCCACGGGTCTGGGCAGCGGTCTTTTCGGCATCGAGTTTGGCGCGCAACAGCGCCATCACCATTGGCCAGGCTGAGAATTTCCCGTCGTGGGCCCGGTCCGTCAGGCTGCGCAAATAGCCGCCGGCGCTGTTGATCTGGTCGCCGCGCTGATAGATCGCGGCCAGCGTGATCGCCGCCTGGCGCTCGCCCAGCGCCTCGCAGGCCTCTCGCCAGGCGCTGGGGCTGACCCCAAGCATCGGCCGGGCGACCTCCGCCGCCGCCAGAAAGTCGCGCCAGTTACGGATTTCGCCATCCTTGGCCAGCTCGCGCCAGTTTCCGCAGGCGTCCAGTACGATCCCCAAAGGCAATTCCCGCTTGGGCAGGCTGTGCAGGTTGTCGTTTTCCGCAGCGGTGCCGCCCGCTTCTTCTTTATCTCCTAAGCCGCTTTCAGATTCAGATATGGAGTTTGGATTTGAATTCTGTATGTGGCGACCGGAATGGGACTCATTGGCGTCCAGATTCTGTGTTTTCGTGAAAGATTCCAGCACGTCACGAATTTCGATCCAGAGCAGGTCCAGGTCCTCGCAGATGTCCTCGAGAAGTTGCCGCGGGGCGGTTCGAGGGAGCCGGACGATAATTCCTTGATAGGTCCGGGTCATCTTGCCCCAATTGCCTGGAACGCCCTCCTCGATGCCGGCGTCGATCATCTTCACGATGTCCCGGCGCAACAAGGTCAGGCGCTCTCTGGCAGCCTTGTAGGCGCGCTTTTCGGTCTGAACCATCTCCGCCAATTCGGCGAACTCCTCGGCTCGCGCGATGATCGGCGACAGATCGAAGCCATAGGCCTGCTCGATCTGACCGCCCCTTCCCTTGCGTGCAAAGCGTTTGCCGTTCGGGCTGTCCCGGCGGATGATCAGCCCGCAATCGACCAGGACGGCCAGATGACGCCGCAATGTTGTCGCCGGCATGCCGTTCGCTCGGGCCATGAGCTGCTCATTCGACGGCCAGACCACGAGCTCGCCCCCGGCCGAAAGCTCCATACCCCGATGGAAGGACAATAGCGCGTTGAGGATCGCCAACGCGCGATCCGTGGCGCCGATCAGATCCTTGGCTTCGCGTATGGATTTGAAGACGTGCCATTTTTGAACGCTGGCCCCTTCCGGCATGGCGTTCGCTGCGACCTGGCTGGCCATCATGGCAAGCGTCATCGGCCGCCGCCCAAAGGGCGTCGTTGTGATATGCGTCTGCATCCTTCTTCACCTATTGCTAGGCAAAAGAAACCTGCTCGCCGAATCGGCGCTCAAACCGACCTGATTGGTCTTGACTATGATTCGCGGAAGTGGGATTCTCTCAGTCGCCAAACTTAAAGAGAAGGTCTTCCGGAATTGCCGTTTCGGGGGCCTTTTTCTTTTGCGCTCAGTCTCCGTTCGTGGTTGCTCGTTTTTCCAGACGGAAAGCCTCATACAATTCGCCGAGATTTTCCGAGAGGTAGTCACCAAACGCTGCTGCGTCGGTCCCCTTCGCCTTGAGGGCGATGGTGAATTTCTTGCCACTGGCCACCATCTCCGCGGCGACACGCCCATCAGACGGCGCCCAGCTGCGTTTGGATGGCGCCTGCGCGGTACGGCGGCGCGGCTTGGATGCCTTCAGCTTCGCGACGATCGCATCGAACCGCGCTTCGCTTGGCATCCCATGAAAATCGGAACTCGATGCCAGAGCCAAGGCAGTGTCGACATTGCCCGGCTTGTCGAGGAGGAGCTTGAGCTCATACCAGCGATCACGACCGACAGCCTTCGCGCGGCCGATCGCTTCGAGCAGATCCTTGGGCATCGAGGCGACAGAGAGCATCTTTGAAAGCGTCGGCCGATCGACACCGATTGCAGCAAGGGCTGTGGCGTTGTCCTCGTCGAATTTCCGCTGAACGATGTCGGCGGCAAACAGTGCTTTCTCGATGAAGGACGTGTTCGCTCGCGCGTTGTTTTCCTGTCCCTGGGCGATCACATGATCGCGCTCGGAGATATCCTTGATGACAGCGCGAAGTTTGAGACCAAGCTCTTTTGCGGCGCGCCAGCGGAGGCGACCGAAGACCAGCATGTAGCGGCCGGGCCGCTGCGGGTGAGGGCGAAGGAGCGCCGGCGAGTTCTGGCCGGAACTGCGGATCGACTCCAACACCTGAGAGTAGTCGGCCTCGTAATCTTCCTGATCGACGTTGAGCCGGTCGTTGGCGAAAGATTGGTCAACCAGGCCGGGGTCAACCTCGATTATCGTCTCACCCTCGAGCAGCTTGCCTGCCTGGGCCGCCATTTCGTCGATCGTGCTTATGAGCGAGCGTGATGCCCCCTTAAAAGTGTAGTCTCGTGCAACTGGGCGCTCGGCGGGAGCGTCGCCGTTGTCCATGATGCTGGCAAAAGGATTTTTCCGCGCCATTTGACTAGCACCCCCTTATGCGGCTTATGCGCTTGAATCCGTGGGTTTTTTTGGCGGCTTTGACGGCAGTCAACATCATAACCGCCCCCATGCCTGGTGGATCAGTCCCTGAATCTCGAAGTTCACGGCATCCATGCTGTCGATCGCCCGATCATAGGTATCGCGATTGAAGTTCGATCGCTCGACCTCATAGAGCGTCTGCTTAGTGAGGCCGGCGTCAGAAATCGCCGTGGATTTGAGCATCGGGCTTTTCAGGATTTCCTCGGCAAGCATCGACTGCATGAAGCCGACCATCTGCGCCTGGGGAATGTCCGTGGGCTCGTATCGGGTGATGAGATAACGTAGCCAGTCCAGCTGGACCTTCGCGCCAGCATTCTTGATGGACTTCATGATATTGCCCAGCATCAGCAGAAACTGACTCATGGACATCAGGTCCAGCATCTGCGGGTGGACGGTGATCAGAACCGAGGTGGCGGCCGACAGTGCCGACAGCGTCAGATAGCCAAGCTGCGGAGGGCAATCGACGACCACGACGTCGTAGCGCTCACTGACCGAATCCAATGCCCGGGCGACCCTCGTGAAGAACCGCTTTCCTTCCTGAGACGGAGACTGCATGGCAAGCGGCGTCTCGTACTCATATTCCTGCAGCTCCAGGTTTGCCGGGATGATGTCGAGCAAGGGGAAGTTCGTCTTGCGGATGACATCTTCGGCCGGGGCGGGGTTGTCGTACCGGATCGCGTCGTAGAGGGAAGGGTTCTTGTCGAGTTCCGGCTGGAAGCCATGGAGGGCTGAAAGCGAAGCCTGCGGATCGAGATCCACCGTCAGGACCCTGTGACCGGTGAGCGCCAGGTGCTGCGCGAGGTGCGCAGTGGTGGTGGTCTTTCCCGATCCACCCTTGAAGTTGACGACCGCAATGACCTGCAGCTTCTCGCCAGGTTTGCGGTAGGGTACGTACTTCTTGGAATCCGATCGCCCGTGCTTATCGAGATAGTCCCGAAGCTCGGTCATCTGCTCGGCCGCGTAAAAGCGCCGCCCGCCGGCACCGACGAAAGGCTCAGGACCTTTCTTTTCAAGATGGAGGCGCTTCAGATTGTTCGGACTGATCCCAAGATAGTGTGCGACTTCGGCCATCGAGAACCGCCGAAGGGTCTTCTGTCCCTCCGTCGGAAACTTCTCGACGCGCAATTGGTCGAGCTTGCGCGAGATCTCGGCCCCCTGGGCAAGGATCTTGTCGTCAAACTCAAAACTTGGGAGAAATGCCATCTCCGCTTTGCCCCCGAATGAGAAAATAGCGCCATATTCGACCTTTCGGCCAATCTGGCGCCAGTATGAGCGATTCCCTTTCTCTGGCAAGCGATTTTGGGTTAACGAAACCTTAACGACATGCCCCGGTCCACTCCAATAAGATCACTCAGCAGAGCCTCACAGTCCGGATCCGCGGCGTCGAAAGTTACGTTTTCCAGCGTTTTCAATCGCTTACTTACTCCGAGGTTGGCATTCCGGGAGAACATTCAATGCCACGTGCCGCTGGCTTGATCCATGCAGAACCCTGAGGAGTTTCACAGTCGTGCATTGCGTCAAACTGGGTGAGTCGGCGCGACTGCCGCTTCCTTACGACGACTCACTTTCACCCGAGAACAGCTGCCTCTTAGCCGGCTATATGGCGTCCACGGTGACTCAAAGATCATTGACCGGCGGACGCGGCGAGTAGACAACCACAATCCCCTCCGATCGATCGTCTTTCTCGGCAGAGGCAACTATCACCGACGTGAATCCCTCGCGCCCAAACGATTCAGCCAATGAATTGGACGTGGGCACCGGAAGTCGGTGACAATCAGACATGGTCGAGCCGAAGCTCCAAGTTGTCTTTGAGCGCCGCGATTGCGTCCGCGACGTCGCGAGGTTTTATGTACTCGCTATAGAACCGTCGTTGTACGGTGATGCGGCGCTGATGCGCGCATGGGGGCGAATCGGCTCGCTCGGCCGACAACGACTTGACCTCTATGCGTCGGCCATTGAAGCAAGCGAAGCGCTCGAGGCCTGGCTCGCGCGAAAGGTCCGACGGGGCTACACGCCCGTCACTTCCAAGGTGACATTCCAGTCCAAGGGGCCATAGTCACCGGCAATTGCTGCCGCAGCTGCAAAGGAGCTTGCACAGCGGCATAGCACCGACCGTGTCGATACTCGGCGACCGAAGGCAGTATTCCTACTCTCTTGTCGGGTCGGCTTGGGTTGTTCTGGTTGTCACCGCCGATATCCCACTCATCTGAAAGACAGTGAGGGCGGTTCCGAGACGTTGGGTTCAACATCGGTGAAGAGATTAGGAAACAGCCGTTCCCTGAAATCGAGAGGGAAGGCAATGCGTACCGGTGCCTTCGGAGTGTCCGATTTTAGGAACCCGCGCTCGACCAGATCCGACAGCGTGCTCCGTGCCGTGCGCTCGGATGTCTTCAGCACGAAATTGGCCTCACCACGGGGCAGCCTACCGTGCCGCAATACGGCCGCCACCAGATCAGGTGCTCGTTTGTCGTCGACGACATCCTTTATTAGGGCGCGGTAGCGAGCATCGAGCCGTCCGAGGTCGAACATTGCGTTAGAGAACCGCACCTGGTCGAGCGCGACCGTAAGGAACCATTCGACGAAATCCTTGAGTGCCGATTCCGAAAGATTTCCTCGTCCATCACGGTCGCCCTGTCTGGGACTGTCGGCGTGATCCATCATGCGCTTGTATTCGCCACGATCTTTCAGGCCACGAGCGAGGCCACGAGATATCGACCACAAGCCGTTGCCTCCAATCCCGGCCTTGAGGGCCATGGCGTGAGACATCAGGCGGCTGACGCGACCGTTGCCGTCTGGAAACGGGTGGATGTAGTTGAGGCGGTGATGAGCTGACGCAATCGCTATGATCCGCAGGCTGGCCCGCTTTTCGGCCATCGCATACCGTTTCTGAAAATACTCCATAAAAGCCACCACCCTGTCAGATGATGGCGGCAAATGGCGGCCGACAGCGACATCATGATCCGCGGATAACCGGAACTCGCCGGGCACGATCTCGGTCTTGGTGCCGTTAGGTTTGTCGATGAACCGGAATTCCCCGGGCATCTCGTTGTAGAAGGCGCGGTGAACCCAACGGATGAAATCGATCGAAGTCGGGCTCGGCAGCTCGCCACGCAACCCCAGGCTGTCAATTGTCCTCTGCACTTCGACATGGGCCTTCGCCTCCAGGGCGAGGGGACGACGTTCAGGATCTATCTCGGCTCCGGCCAGTGCGCGCTCGATATCTCGAGGTCGGGTGTTGTGGCCTTCGATCAAATTCGAATAGTAAGAATTCATGACTCGTACGAGATCGGCCAATTCGTCGGCCGACTCGGGATGCAGGCCTCGGCCGAGTTCATCGGCGGCCTTCTGCAGCTCGATCGCAAGATCGGCCAGAGCGGTCGGCACCGCGTCGTCAAAAAACAGCGGTTCGATGCGGGCAGGGGTTTCAAGCATTCTTTGCCGATCTCTAGCGCGCCTCAATGGATTGCAATGTAAGGCATTAGAGGCAACAAGTCAGCACAATTGCCGATATTGGTTGCCGATCTCCCTTGCCGATATCGGCCGCCGATTAGGACGCGAAACGAATATGCCTCAAACGGCCGGCCGGACAGGGGAGCGATTCCGGACAGCCGCCACACAGCCGAAGCGTTCGGATATGTGAAGTCTAGCGTGGCGCTCCAACGAGTGGATATCCAGCGGCGCATACCGCGTTGGGTGGAAGCTTGGTCCGATCGGGTCACCGGGCAGCTTCTGCAAATCGATGAAAACGATCTCTGGATCGCCGCTCAAGCCGTCGAACGCAACCTCGTCGTCGTGAGTCCGGCCAGGTCAGAGACCAGTCCTCGATCTGTGATCCAAACGCCCGCGAGAACTCGTCGGTATTGTCGATGAAAAGCGTAAGTGTCTGAATCAGAATGTCCGCGGTGTTTTCAGGCCCTTGCAAGCCGTCGGGTGAGCATGCGGATGTTTGCGATGTGGACCTAGGCCTGTGCGGATTCGATGGTGCGCTCGAAGTCCTTGGCCAGCCTTCGGCACCTGCCGAGCCATGCAAAGGTTCGCTCGACGACCCATCGACGCGGCAGGACCTCGAAGCCTTTGGCGCTGTCCGACCGCTTGACGATCTGCATCGTGAACTTGCCGATCTTTTGCAAGGCGCCCCGCAGTTTCCGGCCGGCATAGCCTCCATCAGCGAAGACATGGCGCAACCACGGCCAGCGCTTGAGGATGGATGTCAGGACGGCAGGCGCGCCGTCGCGATCCTGGATGTCGGCGGCATGAACGACCACGCCGACCAGCAGGCCCGACGTGTCGACGACGATGTGGCGCTTGCGGCCCTTGACCTTCTTGCCCGCGTCGAAGCCCCGAATGCCGCCGCTTTCGGTGGTCTTCACGCTCTGGCTGTCGATCACGCCGGCGGACGGGCTCGCCTCCCGGCCTTCCCGTTCGCGCGCCGCCATGACGAGTTCATTGTTGATGGCCCGCAGCAGGCCTTCGTCGCGCCAGCGCCAGAAGTATTTCTGCACCGTCGAGAACGGCGGGAAGTCCTTCGGCAACAGGCGCCAGGCCCCGCCCGACGAAACCATGTAAAGCAGTCACGACCTCGCGCAAGTCCGTCTTGCGGGGCCGGCCGATACGGTTCGGCGCCGGCATCAGCGGCTCGATCAGCGCCCACTCCGCGTCCGTGAGATCGCTTGCGTAACGCTGGCAGCGCCGTTCATAGTGGGGGCGAGTGGTTTCGGTCCAGGGCATCATGATCTCCGTCGAATCTCAGCAATCCGACTGAATCACAACCCGCTGAAATCACTCACTTTTTTTTGGAGCAGACACTAAGACCAAGCGCTCCTGGCTACGGATGCGCGGGTGCTCAATGCGGGGCTCGATCTCGGTTTGCCCTTCAAACACCTCTTTCACCCCCTCGTACACCGGCTAGCTTGCATCCGACGCACAGAGCCATGTGCTCAGAGCGAGTCTGAGCTCATGGACGCAGAACAGCCCGTCCGGGATGCGTTCCGTGACCTTGGAACGACCGAAATTGGATCGTAAGCCGTTGTTGAGATAAGGCACTAACGGTCGCTGTCGATCCTTCAAGCTGAAGCGGACTTTCGCAGTCGGCCCCAGACAGGACGTCACCCAAGATTCGCGGTCGCTGCCGCGCAGCGCTCCCGCCTCGATCCTAAGGTTGGTCCGAACGCTTAGCCAAGCGAACGCCCCGACCGCCGCCGTTTTCTGGAATGAACTCTATCCCGCTCGCCTCGAAAGCTGCACGGATTGCGAGCAAGGTAGCAGGATGCGCGGACTTTCCATTTTCGATACGAGTGATCGTAGCGGCGGTCACTTGAGCATTCGCAGCCAAGTCTCTTACTCCCCACCTCAATGCCGCCCGCGCCATCCGAATTTGGTCTGCTGATATCAAATTATATCCTTGACATAATATCTCGGGTGGTCAAAATGCCGACCTGCAATGCAGCCGTGCAGGATGGGCAAACATCCCGCACGGCCTAACCAATACCAAGCTGTCTGGAGCTCGGATCATGGCTGATTCCGACAATACCACAACTTTGCCCTCCGTCACGCTTGCACGGGAGAGCCGGATGACGTCCACAAACCGCTCCGCTGATTGCGCACCGACCCACACGGACCCGGCCTTGGCGCTATCGCTGGCATGGACCGAGGCGCATGCCGCGATGGCGGAGCAATGTCTGAAGCAACAGCGGCTCGAGACCGAGCTGTTTGAGCGCAGGAGCTCCTCGGCGAGCGTCGACGGAAAACCTGCCAGCAGGGCAGGGGGCCGCGGCGGCACGAGGCGGGCCTATGCGCAGGCAAAGGCGGCCGAGGCACTGGCGGCTGCGCACGAACAAGAGCTGCTGGAGCGCCTTGCCCGGACGCCCGCACACTCGCTTGCCGGGATCGCCGCAAAGCTCTCCGTCATCGTGACCGAGGCGGAGGACAATACGGACCTGACGGATTTTCCGGTGCCGCACCTGCGCTCCGCCCTAGAGGATCTTCGGCGTTTGATGGAGCGGGCGAGCGTCGATGCATGTCCGGTTCCGGAGGACGGCCGCGAAGACCTCAGCGGACCTGGCCTTTGCCGCGCGCGACATCAAGCAATTCAACGGGAGAGGTGAAAATGGCTGCACAGGCCTTGAGGAAGATAGGGCTGTTCTGGATGGCGGCGGCGCTGCTGCTGAGCTGGAACGGCAACGCGTCAGCCGAAACGACCAAGGAACGAATCCTGCGGGAAGGGCGGATCGTCATCGGCATCCACAACCGCTCGCCCTGGGGCTTTCGCGACGACAAGACTGGCGAGCCGACGGGCTGGCATCCCGATATTCTCAGGGCCGCCTTCGCCGATCTCGGCGTCAGGAACCTGGAGTTCCAGGTGACCGAATTCGGAGCGCTCATCCCGGGCCTGCTGGCGGGCCGTTTCGACGCCGTCGCATCGGGCCTCGCGATTACCCCCGAACGCTGCAAGCAGGTCGCTTTCGGCGCGCCGGACCTGCAGGCGCCTGACGCGGCGATCGTGATCGCCGGCAATCCGAAGAAGATACACGGCTATGCGGACATCGCCGACCAGGAAGGGATCATCATGGGCGCCGGACGCGGCAGCGTCGTCACCACCAATGCCAAGGCAGCCGGCGTGCCCGAAAGTCGGATGCTGCTGTTCCCGGACATCGAGTCCAATCTCTCCGCGCTGCGGGCCGGCCGCATAGACACCGCACTCATGGCGTCGCCGACAGTCATCGGTCTTCTGGCCGGGAAGGGCGCAGACGGCCTCGAACGCGCCACGCCGTTCGACGTCGGCGAAGCGCATACCAACTTCGCGGCGATCGCCTTCCGAAAGGAGGATGTCGATCTGCGCGCCACCTACGATGAACAGCTGGCCAAGCTGAAAGACACTGAGGCCTTCGCCGCGATCATGAAGAAATACGGCTTCGGCGCGCCGGAGACGGTGCCGCCAGGCATCACCACCGCCGACCTCTGCAACAGGCAGCCATAGGGATGCCGATGAGCCTGTTCGACATCTGGCTAGGCATTCTGCAGGGGCTGGGCACGACGGCCGCCGTCACGGCCTACGGCCTTGTCTTCGCCGTTCCTTTTGCGCTGGTGTTCGGCGTCGCCCAGTTTCTCACGCGCGGCGTCGCGCGCCTGCTAGTCACGTCCGTCATCGAATTCTGGCGCAGTTCCGCCGTCATAATCCTGCTGTTCGTCTTCTACTACGCGCTCCCTGTCATCGGCATCACCCTGTCGGCCATGACGGTCAGCGCCATGGTTCTTGGGCTCAATGCCGGCGGCTATGCCAGCCAGGCGGTGCGCGCCGGGCTCCAGGCGCTCCCGTCCGGCCAGAGGGAGGCTGGCGCGGCGCTTGGCCTGTCGCGAGCGGCGATCCTCCTCCTGATCGAACTGCCACAGGCGCTGGTCGCGATGAGCCCGACCTTCGTCAACACGGTGATCCAGCTGGTGAAGGCGACGGCGCTGGTATCGCTGGTGACGCTGACCGACATGACTTTCCGCGCCAAGGAAATCGCGCAGGTCGAGTACAATCCGGTTGGGATCTACACGGCGCTGCTCCTCGCCTTCTTCGTCGTCTGTTATCCCATCGCCCTGGCAGGACGCTGGCTGGAATCGCGCATCGCCACACCCGGGAGCCGCGCCGGTGGGATTTGATCTGGCCTTCGCCCTGTCAAGCGTGCCGACGATTCTCGGCGCGGTCGGTACGACCCTTGGTGTGGCGCTGGTCAGCTGTGCAGGTGCTGGCGCAATCGGCTTCTTCTTCGAGATGGTACGTCGCGGCGGCGGCATTGCCGGCCTTATGGTGGGCTTCGTGATCGACTTCATCCGGTCGACACCTGTGCTGGCCTGGCTCTATTTTCTGTATTTCGTCCTCCCCTTCTACGGCATTCGCCTCGGCTCGATGACAGTCGGTGTCATGGGCCTCAGCCTCTATTACAGCGGCTATCTGGCTGAGGTCTTCAAGGCGGGAATCGATGCCATCCCGAAGGGCCAGTCGGAAGCAGCCAGGGCCCTGTCGCTCGGCCGGCGCGACACCGTGATCTTCGTGATCGGGCCCCAGATGATGCGCAACATCGCAGCCCCGCTCGGCAATTACTTCGTCTCGATCCTGAAGGCGACGCCCTATCTGGCGGTGCTGGCGGTTCCCGAAATGTTGGGACGCGCCTTCGATATCGCCTCCGAAACCTATCGCTACGCCGAGCCGCTGAGCGTGGCTGCACTGATCTTCCTGGCGCTCGCCCTGGTCATTTCCCACGGCGTCAAGCGACTGGAGCGGCGGCTGCTTGCAGTCGGCACACGATAGATCACGACAACTCAGGTCAAACCATGCTCGCACATTCGGAAATCATCGTCGGCATCGAGGGCCTCAACAAATGGTTTGGCGCGCTCCACGTGCTGAACAACATCGACCTCGACGTTGCAAGCGGCGCGCGCGTCGTCGTGTGCGGACCATCAGGCTCGGGCAAATCAACCCTCATCCGCTGCATCAACGGTCTCGAGAGCTATCAGGAAGGCACACTTCGTCTCGCCGGAACGACGCTTGGCCTCAATGCCGCGGAGACCGCCGCCGCGCGCCGCCAGACCGGCATGGTGTTCCAGAGTTTCAATCTTTTTCCCCACCTGACCGTGCTGTCCAACTGCACGCTGGCGCTGCGGCGCGTCGCCGGCCGAAGCCGCAGCGAGGCGGAAGATATCGCCATGGCCCATCTGGAAAAGGTCAGGATACCGGAGAAGGCCATGTCCTATCCCGGCCAGCTCTCCGGCGGCCAGCAGCAGCGCGTGGCGATTGCCCGGGCACTGTGCCTCAACCCCCGCATCATGCTCTTCGACGAACCGACCTCGGCGCTCGATCCGGAGATGATCAAGGAGGTGCTCGACGTCATGGTCGCGCTGGCCCGTGACGGCATGACGATGGTCTGCGTCACCCATGAGATGGGCTTCGCCCGTGAAGTCGCCGATCAGGTCGTCTTCATGGATGGCGGGCGTATCCTCGACCGCGCGCCGGCGCGCGACTTCTTCGGCGCATCAGGGCATCCCCGCTCGCGCCTGTTCCTGGAAACGATCCTGAAGCACTGAGGAAGCGTCGATGACGGGGTACACACAAGTTTGGGCGCCGCTGGACTTCGAGGCGGACGGAAAGCAATGCGATTGGCTGCGTGTGCCCCACTCGACTGACCTGTCGGGTTATGGCGTGGTGCCGATCCCCATCGTGTGCATCAGGAACGGCAAAGGTCCCACGGCCCTGCTCCTGGCTGGCAGCCATGGCGACGAATACGAAGGACAGGTCGCGCTTGCCGCGCTGGCGCGCGACATCGAACCGGCGGATGTAAGGGGCCGGATCATCATCCTGCCCGCGCTGAACGCGCCCGCCGTCGGGGCCGGCCGGCGCGTCTCGCCGCTGGACGAAGGCAATCTCAACAGATCCTTCCCCGGCGACCCGGTAGGGGGCCCGACCGAGATGATTGCACACTACGTCACCACCGTACTGCTCGCCATGGCGGACCTTGCCATCGACCTCCACGCCGGTGGGCGATCATGCGACTACCTGCCATGCGCCCTGATCCGAAGCGGGGGAACTGAGAACGGGCAACGGGAGCTGACCGATCTGGCGATTGCGTTCGGTGCGCCGGTCACCTCCATCAGCGACGGTTCCGGAGGCGGCGGCAGAACCACATTCTCGGCAGTCGGGCAGAGCCTAGGAGTGCCTGTCCTCACAGCCGAACTCGGTGGCCGCGCTACCCTGTCGCGGGAAGGGCTGGCAATTGCAGAACAGGGACTTCGGCGGGTCCTGAAGCGCGCTGGCATCCTGCCGGGCATCGAGACCGACACCGCCCCGCCGACCCGTTTCATGCGTGTTCGGAGCAGGGGGGCCTTCGTCTATGCGATGGGCAGAGGATTGTTCGAACCCGCAGCCGAACTCGGCGCTATGGTCGAGGCCGGCCAGTTGGCTGGGGTGATCCATGCCATCGATCGGCCGTGGCAAGCTCCGGAGCCTATCGCCTTCACCGAGGATGGAATGGTTGCCTGCCGCCGTGCGCCCATGCTTACCGTGGCGGGCGATTGCCTTTACAAGCTTCTGGTCGAAGCCGAGCCCGGCTAATCACGACAAAGGCGATCGATCGGGGCCATCATGATCCGTTGGCGCCCGAGCAGGCCTTCGACAATGCGCCCCGTGGGGGTCAAACCGCAGGCGATGTTCAGGCCCAAGGCTGCGGCATTGTTGACGTTCACGCTCGACATGATAAGCGGGATCGTCGGCCGTTCCTTTGCGATCCATCGCGCCGCGAGGCGGATTGCCGCCTTGCCGTAGCCGCGACCCTGCAATCTGATGTCGATCCTGAGGTTGTTCAGAGTCATGCAGCCCCTCTCTGCCCAGTCGGGCAGGGCCGCCGCTTCCCGTGCAACGATGAAACCGACAACGCGATCATCATCGAAAAGCGCAAATGGCGTTTGGCGTGGCGGCGAGGCGCGCAACTGATCGAAGATGCCAGCGATCGATCCGCCGGAATAGGGCTCCTTGTCGGGATCGACAGCTATGCCGGAGACCATTGCTTCATCGTTGAGACCGATCTCACGCAACACGGCCCTCATTCTGGCACACTCCCATCCCGATGAATCCAAGGTCAGGCTTTCATACTCGCGCCTGTCCAGGTCTGCCGAAATCCCGGGATGGACACGAGGGTCCCAATCGGGGCGAGACGAATCCTGACCGACCGCACGGTGCGGACAACCTCATGGCCGATCGTCGCCTTCGGCCGCTTGCCCAGGCGAGCGACATGGACGTCGACGCCACGATATCGGACAAGCTGGTCAGCCGACGACGGTCAACCCGTGATCGAAGTTTCAGCCAGAATTGGCTCGTGGATCCCATAAGCGCGGCGTGTGCTGGCAATCGCTTCCGGTGTGACATCGATCAAGAGGGCAATGATGTCGCCATCGTCGTGCTGAAGCACATCACCGAGTTCAACGATCGTCCAGCCAAGGGCGCGCAATCGACTGGGCCAAAAGGATTCACACACGACACTGATCTGGCGGATGCCGAGCGCGCGAGCGACCTCCAGTACACCACAAAGGACGACGCCCGCGACCGGAGACGACCTGCCACGGCTGCGCACCGCGGGACTGATGAAGAAGCGCGTCCACTCGTAGATGTCCGCAGCCCGAGGCGGTCCGCCGGGAGCGAGCTGTGGAAAGACATTGCCCAGCAAATGAGGCTGCAGCGTGGGGACGAGCCGTGACCCGCCCACGAGCTTGTCCGCACTGTCGAGCGCCATCAGGTACACGGCATGCTCCGTATCGAACGCATCCATCTCGATGTTGATGGGACGCGCCACCGCACGCCATTGTCGCCGTTTGACGTAGATATCGTAGCGGATGCGAAAATATCGCTCCAGCAGGTTCCTGTGCTGCTTCTTGTTGGCCCAAGTGACCACCTGCATCCGAACCATGACGCCTCCTGGCGGCGATGGTAGTTTACAGGTCCTACGACTCCATATGCCTGAATTCCGGCATTGCTAGATCTGGATTTCGTGTCTGCGCAGTGCCTTCACGATGGCATGGGCGATGTTTATCGCGTCAAGCTTCTCACGGATATTGCGGTGATGGCTCTCAACCGTGTTTGTAGTCACCCCGAGGATGCAGGAAATATCTTCCGCCGATTTGCCGTGGGCGCTCCACTGCAGCAGTTCGCGCTCTCGTGACGTCAGCGGCGCTATGGGCTTGTCGCGCCTAGGCTCCAAGCGGCTGATCTTGCGAAAGGTGTGTACGCAAAGCGTCTCGATCACAGGCATCGCGCCGGGTGGGATCTCGATGCGGTCGCTTGCTGCCGTCACAACCGCTGGGCCCGCAAGCGGGACGTGGATGGGGACGCAGAGCCCATCTTTCATGCCGAACTCGGTCGCCTCATCCATGACCAGGCGCCCGCGGGAGGTGAGGCCTTCCGTTGGGAGTTGATGCCAAAGGAAGGGCTCTGCGGAAATTCGGCTGCGGGCAGCGCATGGATCATGGAGGAAATGATTTTCGGACTCGTAACGCGTGAACCATTCGCGTGGCCATCCGTCACACAGGATTGCACGTTGCCATTTGTCGTCGTGCGGTACGGGTAGTCCAGTGATGAGAAAGCTCCGCAAGCCGTACTGCTCAAGCACAATACGAAATATCTCAAGGACTTTTTCGGATGATCTCGAGGAGTCGATTTCAGAAATCGTCTTGAACAGCTCTAGAATGGCCTCATTATTCATCATCAGACCTTTCCGGGGTCGTGCAATGTCGGCATCCACTTGAGGCGACCGCGACCAGCTTCAACGTCAAGGGCGTCGAATATCCACTAAAGGAGCCAGGATCTGTTCACGATTCTGCAAGTCGTCTTCCATTTTTTAGACCGCCGCTCGCTCAAGCCTGGTCTTCTGACGTCTGTCGTTTCGCTGATCGACGAGGGCGGCGTTCCGGAATTCTTGCCGTGATCAGGTCCCCTGGTTCGACGCCCAAAGCGTTCGCGAGAATCTCCAGCGTGTCCAACGTAGCGTTGCGCCGACCGGCCTCGACGCTGCTGATATAAGCCCGCGTCCGCCCCGAGACGAAAGAGAGCTGCTCCTGTGAGAGCTTTCTTTCCCTGCGGAGTCGCTGCACGTTCAGACCAAACACGGCGCGAAGATTCATCACGCGAAAGATGCGGCGGTGCACACTATGGTGCGACACACTCTAGTGAACATTCCGCGTTGACAGGGCCGCCGGCGCCTGTTTGTTAGAGCCCCTGATCGAGCGCTCTCGCGAAGGGGAATTGTGATGCCCGGCCAATCTCTTAGCAAGCTTGCTGCGAATGCCGCGACCGCAGCCGGCGAGGGTCGGTCAGCACCGCAGAACGATCGCCAGGAATGGCACAAGAACGCGGGCTCAGCGACGATTGTCGGCTTCGCCTGCCTACGCTGCGGCGCCTCCTATCCGGCCATCGCGATCGATTCCAGAGGCTGCCCGGCCTGCCACGACGTTGCACCGGCCAACCTCAGACCGGTTTATCGCAGGCCGGTCGAACCCCGTGTGATCGCGGCCACTCCGCCACCTTCATTGTGGCGATTTGCCCACGCCCTGCCATGCACAGCCCGCGACGCCGTTTCGCTGGGGGAAGGTCAGACGCCGCTGATCGAAGCGGAGCGCGTCGGCCGGATGTTGGGTGTCCCAAGACTCGCGATCAAGGACGAGGGCCGAAACCCGACCTGGTCTCACAAGGATCGCTTCTCGACCGTTGCCGTGTCGGTGGCGCGGGCGCAGGGCGCCCAGGTGGTAGCGACCGCCTCATCCGGGAACGCCGGCGCCTCGCTTGCAGCCTACGCCGCCCGCGCAGGCATGCGTTGTGTTGTCACAACCTTCCCCGGATCGACCGGCGCGATGCTCGCGCAGATCCGAAAATACGGTGCGACCGTTCTGCCGCTCGTCAACAAGATAGACCGCTGGACACTGCTCGCCGAGGCCGCGACGCGCCATGGCTGGTTCATTGCCTCACCCTTTCGCGCGCCCGTCGTCGGCAGCCATCCCCTCGGCATCGAGGGCTACAAGACCATTGCCTATGAGCTGGTCGAACAGTTGGATGGCGTCGCGCCCGACTGGTGCGTCCTGCCCGTCTGCTACGGTGACGCGCTCTCCGGTGTCTGGGCCGGCTTTCAGGAGCTGTTTGCGCAGGGCATGATCTCGAGCCTGCCACGGATGGTTGCGGCAGAGGTGCACGGATCGCTGACGCGAGCGCTCGCTACTGGAAGCGACAGACTTGAAGAATGCAGCATGGCGTTTGAAAGTCTTGCGGTATCCATTGGCGCACCGCGCAGCACCTATCAGGCGCTTAAGGCGCTGCGGGACTCGTCCGGCTGTGCCGTGCTGGTCACCAACGACCGGCTTGTCGACATGCAGGAGCAACTGGCGGCGAGTGAGGGCATCTTCGCCGAACTGACGTCGGTGACGCCGCTTCTCGCCATTGCACGACTGCGGCGTGATGGTGTCATGGCTCCTGAGGAGCGTGTCGTCGCGGTCGTCACTGCCAGCGGGCTGAAGGATCTCGATCGTTCTGTCAGCCATGCCGCGGGCGACACCGTGTTTCAGTCGACGGGCGACGCGTGGGAGTGGCTCGGTCGCAACGAGTCTAGGCTGCTGATTCCGAGGGCGGAGCGAGGCCCTGAACATTAGTCCGAGCGCCCTCGACGTTCGGGCTGGGCGCTGACGACTTCGTCCAGGCTCCGTCTCGACCATGCGAACCTTGTCCAGCCCGCCTCGGAGGCGGGTGCAATCGCGGTGAGTAATCTTGGTTCCGGATGCCGCTGCCAGGACCATCCAGGCAATGAGGCAAGCCAGGCATCATCAAAGACGGTATCCGCATAGCGGTATCCCTCATCCGCCATGATGACTGCGACCCGAGCGCTGGGCAGCCTTGTCGCCGCCCACCTACCGACAAGGGCGGCGGCGCCGCTGGTCGGCCCCTGGTAAATGCCATGCTCCCGCAACAGGCGCCGCGCTTCACCGAAGGCGGCGTAGGCGCCGACCCAGTGTACCTCGTCGATAAGGTCGTGGCGCAGGTTGCGCGGCAGGACGCTGTTGCCGAGGCCGCGCAGCAGTCTTCTTCCGACCGGTTGTCCGAACAGAATGCTGCGGTGGGTGTCGACCGCGATGATGACAAGGTGCGGAAAGACCGCGCGCAGAAATGCCCCCGTGCCGCATAGCGAGCCGCCGCTCCCGACGCAACCTACAAGGCAATCGATCTTGCCCATCGTCCGCACCAGGGTTTCGGCCAGACGTGCATAGGAAAGCGCGTTTCCCGGATTGTCATATTGCCGTGGCCAGAAGCAATCCGGTTCTTCGCGCCGGATGCCCTCGAGCCGCTGCAGACGCCGCAGCTGATCGCCATTGCCGTCAGGATCCTCGGTAATGATCATCGTTGCGCCAAGCCCTTCAAGGCGCGCCCGATACTTCGCATCGATGAGGCTTGAAGCAGTGACCAAGGTCAGGCGGTATCCCCGGGCAGCTGCCAAAAGCGCGACAGCCATCCCGAATGTGCCAGACGTGGTCTCGATGATGCGCCCCCCGGTCTGGAGCGCGCCGTCGGCGGCGGCACGATCCAAAATGTATCGCGCCGGCATGAGCTTCATCAGCGGGAAGGCTGCTGCGACCAGATTGGGAGATAGCGTGGCCATGCGCGGTGTCTCGAGCGCGCGGAAGTAGTCGCGCTCCAGAGCTACCATTTTGCGCCATCGTCATTGATCTGGTGAAACTCGATGTCGCAAAAGCCTGCTCGGCGCAGCGAAGCCGCGACGCGATGCGCCCGCCGCCGCAAATCCTTGCCCGCCCGGTCGAAGAGGATGCCAACGAGTGAACCGCTATGCGCCACCTGGACGCCACAAGCTTCGGCATTCTGTGCGATCGCGATGGCCTGTTCGAGACCCTGTTTGGGCAGCCGTCGCTGGCTGATCCAGGCGCTGGCGGTTGCCGCGCGTCCAAGACAGACCGGATCCTGATGACGGACGGCATAGGCGACCAGTCCGCGCAGTACATGGAACTGTTGAATCTCCATACTGTCGTAGCGTGCGGGTGGCAGGGTGAGCGTGTCGATCGGCTGGCCACCATTCGCCTTTGACCCAACCAGGAGGAGCGGCGGCAAAGCGCCGCCGAAATCCTCCAGGACGATGCCCTCCCGCTGCGCAAAGAGGATGGCGTGGCCATCGAAGACGATGGCGTCGCTGGCCTGTTCGGCGGCGACCGCAAGTCGACCGATGCGGGACGGCACCAGTTGGGCAGCGTATGCTGCCGCCACGGCGCGTATGGCCGCCACCACATCGGCGGTCGATGAGCCGTAGCCGTGACCGATTGGTATGTCGCTCCTTATATCCAGCGCACCGCCTTCAGCGATGGCCAGATGATCAAGCGTCAGACGCGCCGCGGCGCTCGCCTTTGCCTTGCCATCGGGGCGAACGGTGACGTTGACTGAATGGCCCCCGATGAAGGTCGCCTGCGATGTCATCGCTGGGAGGGGGAGGGTCACCAGGCCCCGATGAAGCCGCCCGTTCTCGTCTTCGAAAACGCCTTGCAGCAGCTCTCCATGATGAGCGATCGCTGTTCCGACGCCCTCCCGCGATGACGGCTCGCCGTTCCGCGCCGATCTGGAGATTGCAAGCACAATCCGCTCCCGGTGTTCCGCATCCGGGGCGATGGTGACGTCGATGGCTCGAGGGCGCCGTCACCAAATTCCGGCATAGACCAGGAATTGCCTGCCCGGTTCACTGCTCTGAGCAATGCCGCGAGACCCAAACCCTTCAATTCCTTCCCAGGAGATACGTCCTGGGCAGCCCCCAGAGTGCCGACGCTAATTGTGAGCATGGAACTTGGTTCCAGTAATGCCTGGTGAGCCAAAAATGACTGGATTCTTCACGCGATCCGACAAGACGATGTGGTCGAACATCGCGCGTCACAGTCGATTGCGATCTGAGAGGGTCGCACTGGAAAGACATCATGAGCAGGCGCGGCTGGTTCTGCGCTATCCGGTGCTGGTCTATTATCGCTGGCGAGAGAAGTCCGCCTTCGCACGGCTGATTTCTTCCAAGCCTGCAAACGCTCGAGATGCACGTGAGAAGCTGGTCTACCTGATGGCGCTCATGACCTCCAACGTCGCAGCCCTACATGTCAGCGAAGTCCAATGTGCCGTCCGCACACTGCACCCTTTCAGGTCGGACTTGGCCGAGGCTCTCGGTTGCAGCACGAGCCGGCGCTGGTGACCAGGGATCCAACGGAACAGGCACGTGCGTTGCGGGCAACCGGCATTCGTGCCGGTGACTACCGGCGTAGGTTGAACCAGTGTCGGGTGAGACTGCCGTCATCGTGCCGGATGTCGAAATAGTATGGATCCTCGCGCAAGGGCCTGGGCGTCGTGACAGTCTGCTGGCAATCGTCACGGCGACCGGAACCTGGGGGGCAGGTGTTTCGCACCTGCACGCAGATGTCGGGCTGCCCGCCGCCGTGGTCCTGGTCGCTATAGCCGATGTTCCACCCCGCCGGGCAATCGTCATACACTTCATAGCCCGGTCTGCCAGTCCCTGCTTCGGGGCAGGTCGGCCAGGAGAAGCCCCAGCCTCGCATCGCCGTAATCAACCGGTACATCGGCGGATGACACGCGGGAACGCCGCGCCACGACGGATCGGACGACGAGGCGCATAGAAGCACCTCGCAGCCCCATTCGCTGGCCTCGGCGCGATCGGCCAGCGAGAGACATCCGGCACCGGACAGCACAGTCGCAATTGCGATCATTTTCGCAAGATGCATGGGAGCTCTCCTTTGATTATTTAGCGGTCGGTTCGCAGTGGACGCTTTCGTACATCCTCGAATGGTGGCGAAATCTCGCGCTCGCGTTCAGCAACCAGGTTGAAATCCGCGATCGGTCGGCGGGACAGCGTCTTGTCGACGGCTTTGGCGCGCCACTCCTCCATGTCGACTACATAGGTGGCCCACATTCCATGGCGCGCCGACATCGCATGCCGCTGCCAGGCACGATATTCTGGTGGGGCAGGGGAGGTGGCTTCGACTTGCGCCCAGCCAACACGCAGCATCTCCAGTGCGAGATCACGGCCGCCGACGGAGCAACGGCCGAGAAGGGCGCCGTCAGAATCGGCTGTCTGGACGATGCAGGTCACCTGAGCGTTGCCAACCGTGCGCTTCAACCAAGCCTTAGCCAACGGCCCACACGGCACCGGTTTGGGGATTTCGCTCTCGCCATGCCGGCGCGGGTCGTAAGACCATTGCGGCAGTTCGCAGGTGTCAAGCGAAGCAAGACGTATCTTGTAGCGCCCTTCGGGAAACCAGAGCGTTCGTCCATCGATGACGGACGTCCGGCCGGAGGTTTTCACAGGCTCGCTTGCAAAGAGAGGCGGCTCCGCGTCGCCGGTGGATAGGCCCTGGTACAATAGGTCTGCTG
Source organism: Mesorhizobium sp. (assembly GCF_023954305.1). Classification (NCBI taxonomy): domain Bacteria; kingdom Pseudomonadati; phylum Pseudomonadota; class Alphaproteobacteria; order Hyphomicrobiales; family Phyllobacteriaceae; genus Mesorhizobium; species Mesorhizobium sp. Next base: position 359,544 of record NZ_JAMLIG010000003.1, read on the forward strand.
CAAGGGCAGGGCAGGGCAGGGCGGCCATGAGCAGCACGAGCAGCCTCACCCGAGCCATCGTTCTTTTCACGGCTGGCTCCCTCGGTCGCGCGCGGCCTGACCAAGCAGGACCGCCGGATGCTGGACATCGTCGAATTGCCAGAGCCCGATCTTTCTCTCCTGCGCGGCCTGCTCCACGACAGCGTAAGGTGCGTGGTGGGGCAGGCCGCGCGCGTCGAGGGAGGCGAAGGCAAAGCCCGAGGAAATCATCAGAATGGCGAGATCCAGCCGATCGGACCCGATTGTCGCGTAACAGGACACGAAGACCGTTTCGGGCGTTTGCGCGACCTGCGCGCAGAGGGGCTCTGTATCGGCAATGTAGGCGGCAAGGACGGCAAGCGAATCTTCATCGCAATCGCGTCGGGCGCCGGTCCTATCCGAGTAGACAGTTCCGCGCAGACAGGCCTGCATGCCGAACAGGCGAAAGTGCTGGCCGCCGTCGCTCCAGCTATCGCCGCTTTCGAGCGTCACGCCCGTCTCGAGCTGGAAGTAGCCGTCGGGCGGCGCAGCAACGGCCGGCGTCGAACCGAATGCCAGCATGAGCAACAGGGCAGGGGATTTCATTGCCCCGCGACCCTGGGATCGGCCCACATGCCGTAACCTTTGCGGCCGATCGCCTCGGCCTCCTCGAGGTCAGTTCGTGCCGGCGTACCATCTGGCCGCTTCGCAATGCGGTGGCTACCCAGCGAGACCAGTTGCTCCTCGAACATGTCGATTGTGTCGAGGCTGCCTGGATAGTTGTAGTAGCCGTAGCAGGTCGCGTCCTGGGCTTTCGCCCCCGTCTCGCTGACGAAGGCTCGGCAGTAGATCACCTTTGGCGACTGGAGCAGCGTCTCGAGACCGCGCCGGGCATATTCGTCGCAGGAGCCTGCAAAATCCTCCTGGCGGTTGACCATGTCTCCCTGGCACGGCTCGATGCCGTACAGATGCACCGTCAGGTTGGTGTCCACACGGAAGTCAGTTGCGGAGACGGCGCGGAATCCTGAAGCAGAGGCAAAGCCTTTGCGTTCCGACACCGTTCCCTGTCCATCATAATACTCCATGACCAGGACGGTCTTTCCTGGCGCCGCCAGCGACCTGACATAAGCCTCATCCACCGGCTCGGCCCCATATGCCGGCAAGCAGGCGCTGACCGCCATCACGCAAGCGGCTGCCCGTCTCATCTGCTGTCGCCTCCAGGTTGTCATCTTGCTCGACATTGACGCGCCTCCATCCAGATTGCAAGAAAAAATCACAATCAAATTGACATTGTTTTTGATCTCACCTAACCATGCCGAACACCCGTCGTTACAAGGCTTTGGATGCGACACCATGGCGACTCAATCGTCCATTCGACCGATCGGACCGCTGCTCGCGGTGACAATTCTCACGAGCATATGCGCGGTTCTACCAAGGGAATCACACCCTTCCGAGGCATCGGAAGGAGTGGCCGATGTGGGTGAAAACTGGACAGAACCGGGGCAGGGAAGCGCCACTACATTCTCGGCAGATGCGGTCGATGAAGCACGCTGGGCGAGGTCGCAGCGCGAGTATGTCGTTGGCGCGACCGGTGAAGTGGTTCCCGCAGCGGCACCGGAGGACGCGGCAGAAGGAGCGCTTGCGGTAACGTCCGATGACGCATCCGAGCCAAAGCAGGCTACTTATCATTTTGACAGCAATTTTGTGAGCGAAGCTGGTCCCGATGAAAGTCGCTGTGGCCCGTCCCCGGCCACGCCGGCAGAAATTACGAGCATGGTTGTCGCGGCCGCACGTCGCCACGGCGTCGATGTCCAATTTGCGATCGCGATCGCCACGGCGGAGAGCCGGCTCGATCAGTTGCGCAATTCTCCCAGGGGCGCACGCGGACCGATGCAGCTGATGCCGGACACAGCCGAGCGCTTCGGCGTCTCGGACATCTGCGATCCGGAGCAGAACATCGATGGCGGCGTCAGATATCTGCGCGAGTTGACAGACGAGTTCCGCAGTCCCCTGCTGGTCGCGGCCGCCTACAACGCCGGCGAGGGTCGCGTCCGTGAGCATGGCGGCATACCACCATTCAAAGAGACGGTCGGATATGTCGCGGAGGTCATCAACCTCCAGCTCGGATTGAACGGATTTGGGCCAATGGCGAGCGCCAAGCACGAAAGGACCGAAGCGACTGCTTCAAGCGTCAGCGGCGTCATCACATCGAGAGAACGTCGGCAGTGGGTCGGCGGGGTCATGCATTTCTAGCCGGAGGCCGACATGAGCAACATTTCCTACTATCGACCCAAGCGATCCACCTCGCAGGCTTTGGTCTTCGCGACGCTTCTGTCCGCGGGCGTCATGCTCTCGGAGCCCGCATTGGCGCAGTCCTCGGGTGCCTTCGCCCCCCTGGAAACAGCGGTGCAGATGATCGTGGATTTCATAACCGGTCCGTTCGGGCGGCTGCTCGCGATCATCGCGGTAATCGCGCTCGGATTTCTCGCCTTCGCCGGCCGACTCAGCTGGTTCACTGCCGGCGCGGTCGTCCTCGGCATCGGCCTGGTCTTCGGAGCGCCTGCGATCGTCGACGAGATGATCGCAGCAGTGGGAAACTAGGCAAATGGCCGAATTCACCGACGAGAAGCCTGAGCTGACGCCTCTTGTGATTGGCCTGACGAGACCGCCGATGATGTGGGGGATTCCGCTGAACGCCTTCTACATCATCGTCGGCGTGACGCTGATCGCCTTCCTCGTGAGCACGAGTTTCTGGTCGGCGGTGATCGCACCTCTCACCTATCTTGCGCTCTTTGCCTTGTGCAGCCGCGACATCCGCATCCTCGACCTCGCCCAGGTCGTGGGGCGTCGAACGCCGCGCACGCCAAACCGCCTGTTCTGGCGGACCAACTCCTACGGGCCGTGATCATGCTGAACGTCGTCATCGAAGAATTGGGATTTGGCCGGGAGCAGCGACGTGAGCGGCCGCTGTCCACGCACATCCCGTATCTGCGTCACGTTGCCGACACCGTGATCGGGCTCGAGAGCGGCGCGATCCTCTCGGTGATCAAACTCGACGGATTGTTCTTCCAGACGGAGGACCAGGCCGAGCTCAACATGCGCGCGGTCGTCCAGAACACCCTGATCCGGGCACTAGGCTCGAGCCGGTACTCGCTTTGGTCGACGGTAATCCGCAGGCAAGTCAAACCGTCGCTTGCCGGCAGCTTTTCCGATCCGTTCTGCGACCTCTTGAACAAGCGCTACTTGGCGGCGCTGCGTGAGAAGCGCATGTTCACGAACGAGCTCTACCTGACGGTCGTTCGCTCCAGCATGCGTGGCGCGCTGGGTGCCGCCGAGACGTTTTCAAGTCTGCTCGATCGATCTTCAGGCGCGGAAGTCGTGCGTCAAAAGCTGCACGAGCGGGTCAACGAGCTCGAAGAGGTCGTCGGCAACGTCACCCGCGAACTGCAGAAGTATGGAGCGCGGCCGCTCGGAATCGTTCATCGCGACGGCGAACCCTATTCAGAGCCCTGCGCGTTTTTCGACTCGATCCTCACATGTGGCCTCTCGCGCGACCTGCGACTGCCGCGGATGGGCATCCGCAGCTATGTCGGCACGTCGCGGCTGCACTTCTCCAAGCGGACGTTGCAGGCGCAGGGCCCAACCGCAGCCGAGAACCGCTTCGGGGCGATGCTGTCGATCAAGGAGTACCCACCCTTTTCAGGACCGGGGATGCTCGATGGCCTCCTGCAGATGAACCACGAGTTCATCTGCACCCAATCGTTCACGCTCGCCGACAAGCCGATCGCGCAGGAACGAATTTCGCGGCTGCAGCGCCAGATCCGGGCGTCGGATGAATCGGGCAGCACCGTCGAAACCGATATCGACTTCGCGCTCAACAGCCTGCTTAACCAGGAAGCTGTATTCGGCTATCACCATTTCAGCCTTCTGTGCCTGTCACGTGACCTTGCCGGTCTCGACAAGGCGGTCGCCGAGCTTGGGTCATGTCTGACCGACATGAACATCAACTGGCTGCGCGAGGACCTCAACATGGAGGCCTCGTTCTGGGCGCAGCTCCCGGGCAACCATGCCTACATCGCGCGTTCCTGCATGCTATCGAGCGCAAACTTTTCCGGATTCTCGTCACTCCACAATTTCGCGACCGGGAAGGCCTTTGATGTCCATTGGGGTCTGCCGATCTCGATCCTCGAGACGACGTCGCAGACACCCTACTGGTTCAACTTCCATCAGCGCGACATCGGCCATTTTCTCGTGACCGGCCCGACCGGTTCGGGAAAGACCGTGGCGTTGACCTTCCTGCTGGCGCAGGCATTTCGGATTTCACCGGAACCGCGCGCGGTGTTCTTCGACAAGGATCGTGGCGCCGAGATTTTCATCCGTGCTGTCGGCGGGGACTATGAAGTCCTGCAGCCCGGCGTCGCCACTGGCTTCAATCCGCTGCAGATGGAGAACACCGCGTCAAACCGCGAATTGCTGCATCGGCTGCTGAAGGCCATGCTCGATCCAGCGGACGGCAGCGGTTTCTCTCAGGAAGAAGAGGACACGCTGGAGGGTGCGATCGGGCGCATCTGCCAAGAGCCCGTTGAACAGCGCACGCTTGCCAATCTGTCCGGGCTGCTGATGGGCAGGGCGCGCTCCGGCGCGAACGACCTTCAGTCACGCCTGCGCCCGTGGTTCGAGGGTGAGAAGGCGTGGCTCTTCAACGCGCCACGGGACGTCCTGTCCTTCTCCGGCCGGCGGATCTTTGGCTTCGACATGACGCACATCCTGGACAACAGGGAGATGCGCGCTCCCGCGCTGATGTATCTCTACCATCGGCTGGATGAGCTTCTCACCGGCGAGCCGGTGCTCATCTTCATGGACGAAGGCTGGAAGCTTCTCCAGGACCCGGTCTTTTCCGACTACATCGTCGACAAGATGAAGACGATCCGAAAACTCAACGGGATCGTCGGATTTGGGACCCAGTCGGCGGCGGATATCGCCCGGGCGCCACAGTCGCACACGCTGATCGAGCAGTCCGCAACGAACCTGCACTTTCCGAATCCGCGCGCCGACGAGGAGAGTTACATCCAGCGCTTCGGCCTGACGGCCAAGGAGTATTTCTTTATTCGCAATACGCCGCCGGAGCGGCGGAGCTTTCTCATCAAGCACGGCAACGACTCCGTCATCGCCCGCCTCGATCTGTCATCCATGCCGGATCTGGTACGCGTGATGTCCGGCCGCAAGGAGACGATTGAGCAGTGCGCAACCCTTCGCGCGCGGCTCGGCGACGATCCGGCGAACTGGTTGCCCGAATTCTGCGGCTGGGGGCGTGCGTCATGATCACGCGTCTGTCCATCGTACTCACCTTGCTTGCCTCATCGGCTCTCGCCGACATTCCGACCATCGACAAGAAGGTCCTGGACGAGCGCAAGGATCGTGATGAAAAGACCACCGAGATCGAGGAGGTCGACGAGGACCGATACGTCAGCAATCAGAGCGTGACCTGCTCGATGTATCGGCCGGCTAGAAAAGACGATCCGGTGGCCGCGGCGAATGCCAACCCGGCGATCGCCGGCCTAGTACGTCGGATCGCGCGGGAAGAGGGGATCGACGAGAACCAATTCCTGGCGCTCGTCTATCAGGAGAGCCGCTTCAACCCGTGTGCCAAATCTCCAGCGGGTGCGATCGGCCTTGCCCAGCTCATGCCGGGGACCGCCGGCGACCTCGGCGTCGACCCCTACAACATCGAACAGAACCTGCGTGGCGGGGCGCGCTACTACAAGCAGCAGCTTCGAAAGTACAACGGCAATGTTTCGCTGGCGCTTGCCGCCTACAATGCCGGCGCGGGCAACGTGAGCAAATATGGCGGCATCCCGCCCTTCAGGGAAACGCAGGGCTATGTCGCCCAAATAACCCAAAGGTGGCTTCCGGCCTTCGGCGGTTCCGACAAGTCCGGCATTCCGCTCAACTATGGCGGTGGCGGCGCGTATGCGGGCGCGCGGACCACAACGATGAACGCGATGGGCCTGACCTCGGCGATCGGGGACGGCTCCGGCGACGTCGTGTCCTGGCTGACGCAACTCGGCGACATGGGGTCCAGCACCATTCAGGACAGCTGGGATCACAATTCGGGTGCACGCAACGCGAACATCGAGCTCGTGAACCGGCTGATCCTGCTCGGAACGGCCTTTGCCGACCTTGCCAATTCCAGCAATGCGATCACGCTTGGCGACCTGTCCGGCACGAACCGCTCGACCCGATACGACGGAAACGAAGGCGATGAGGATCGGCCGGTGGCCGGTTTCTGCGACGACCGCGAGGGCTTCGTCTGGGATGCCGAAGCCAAGGCTTGCGTCCTGCGCATCGACCGCCAAGCGGAGCTGCTTCTCGAGACACAATGATGGAGATCGACATGAAACGTTCATTGGCAATCCTGGCTTTGGTCGGCGCAGGCATTGTGCCGGCCGCGGCCGATATTCCGGTCATCGACAAGACCAACTACGCGGTTGCGCGCGACACCGCCGAGAAGACTGGCAAGATTCTCGACACGAACAAGGAAATTCTCACCACCGTCGAGGAGACCCTGAAGGCGGTGACTGGCGACCGCGGCCGCGACGCCGGCCCGCTGAAGGACATCGCGATCGGCAATGGCTTCAGCGTGTCGTCAGTACCCTCCTTCGACAGCATCCTGAAGAGCGGCGTAGCCGACTTCGGATCTCTCGACCCCAAGGTCGTGCAAGCCGCCACCCTCTTCATCAACGGCCTGCAACTGGTGCGTTCGTTGTCCGGGAAGGACAACAGTTCGCTTGCCAGCGACAAGTCCTACGAGGAGCTCATGAAGACGGTCATGGGCGTCTCGGCGTTGATCACCGGTTCTCAAGCTGCGGTGGAAATGCGCCGCTCCGCCCTCGAAAGCGCCGGTGGCGAGATCGGGCAGGCGGAAGACATCAAGGGGTCGATCGACCAGAACACGCAGCTGCAGGTTCAGACGGGACTGACGCTCAACGAGATGATCGGCGTCCTGAACGCCGGCGTGCAGTCGTTGCACGCCGAGAACCAGCGCAAGCTGACCGACATGTCGAACACGAAAAAGGCGCTGCGGTACGAATGAGACGCCGTCGATTCGCCCCGACCATCATCTTACTCACTCTGGCCGTGCTTGCCGGTGGGTGCGGTACACCGCGCGAGAAGACCGCGCCGTGCAAGCGGCCGGCCAATCTATCGAGCTATGCCAGCACGGGGGACGAATGCGGGCCAATGATTTCGGTCAATGCGGACCGGTCCGCGGCGTTGGCGGCAATCCAGGACCTGGCGTCCGCGGAAGAAGAATAGGGCAGGGCGGTGGACGACTTCATTGGCGAACTCTTGGATCGGATCGATGCTTCGGGGCAAAATTTCTCGCAGAGCGCCTACGAAGTTTTGAGCCGCGATCTCGAGCCGCTCCTTCGTCTCCTCTTCATCCTGGCCGTCCTGTTCTATGGTGTGCAGCTCTTCCTCGGAACCTCACGGCTTAGCGTCGCCGAGATCATCGGCCGGCTGGTGCGCGTGTTCGTCATCCTGATCCTGATCAGCACATGGTCGAACTTCAACGACCTTGTCTATGACTGGCTGACCACGGTGCCGGAGGCGGCGGGCCGCGCTATCCTGGCGGCATCCGGAACGGGCGTGACCGAGCCCACGAATGGTCTGTCGCAGATTTGGAAGACCGCGAACACCGCCGCCGCGGCCTTCTCGGAGCAGGCTGGTTATCTGTCGGTTCTGCCCGCTTTGATCGGCATGATCATCATGGTTTTTGCCGGCCTGTTCGTCGCCATCGCGCTGGGCATTCTCGTGCTGGCGAAGGTCGTGCTGTGGGTGTTGCTCGGCACCGCGCCGATCTTCATTGCCTGCTTCGTTTTCGATGCGACTCGCAGCTACGCCATGGGATGGCTGAACCAGTCGCTGCTCTATGCGATCATTCCGCTGTTCGTCTATGTGATCGCCGCCTTCCTGATCGCGGCGATGGAGCCGGAACTGACAAGCATCGACAGCATCTCCGGCAATCGCGAGCTGAAGCTTAGTGATTTCGCTGCCTTCATCATGCTTTGCCTCGCCGGCAGTTTCGTCCTTTTGCAGGTGCAATCCCTCGCGCAGGGCATAGCTGGCGGTCTGGCGACACCAGTCGGTCCGCGCTCCCGGCATCTGACGGCTCGCAGCATCTTCTGGAGCCGTGAGGCGATCGGTCAATCGGCAAGGCAGACCCAGGCCGCCGTCCATCGCGTGCAGGCGAGACTTCGCTCGCCGCGACAGGATGGCGCAGGCGCCTCGATGCAGCGCGCGATCACATCCAACGGAACCCCAAGGCAACCCTGATCGGCAAGACGCTGCACGATCGAGAAGGACAGGAACTTAGCAGGGATGGCCGACAAGTTCGAAACAGCGCTGCGCTCGTACTTCCAGCAAGGCGACATCTGGGAGCAGGAGATCATCAAGCGCGCCAAGCGGTCGGCGCGTGTCGCGTGGCTTTTCTCGATCGTCTTTGCCGGGATCGCCGTGCTCAGTCTGCTGGCCGTGGTGCTGATGCTGCCGCTGAAGAGTTTCGAACCCTATGTCGTCACCGTCGACCAGACGACGGGCTATATCGAGGTCAAGTCGGGCCTGACGCGGCCGGCGAATCTCACCGAACAGCAGGCCATCACCCAGGCGAATGTGGTCCGCTACATCCGCGCTCGGGAAGGCTACGATCCATATGCGATCGAGGAGAATTTCGGGCTCGCAGCACTCCTGTCAACGGACGAGGCAGCGCGCGAGCTGCAGGCCCTCTACAGCGCCGCCAACGCGCAGAACCCCACAAAGGTCTATGGGAGACTGAAGCGGGTCCTGGTCGACATCAAGTCGGTGACGTTCCCGAACGCCAGCACCGCGATCGTCCGCTTTTCGACCAACGAGCGCAGCGACACGGAATCGATCGTCCGTCATTGGATCTCGGTCGTGCGCTTCCGCTACACCGACACCCCCGTCCGCAACGAATGGCGCTTCGAGAACCCGCTCGGCTTCCAAGTCTACGCCTATCGCCGCGATCAGGAAACCGTCACGCCGGGGGACGCGCGATGAGAGGCCACGCCTTTGCCGTCGCCTTCTTGCTTGTGGCGTCCTGGCCAGGTCACACGGCCCAGACCCCGAAAGGCGGCTCTCTCGATGCGCGTGTGACCAGCGTCACCTATCAGGAAAACAACGTCGTCCAGGTCTTCGCCACCTACGGCATCTCGACGATGATCATCTTCGACGAGGAGGAGAAATTCGAGACGATCTCGCTCGGCGACACCGACAGCTGGCAGGTCGTGCCAGCCGAGAAGGGCAACATCCTGTTCGTCAAGCCGATCGCCAAGGACGTCGTGACGAACATGAACGTCGTGACGACCAAGCGCATCTACTATCTCGAGCTTCATGACTTCGCGCCCGAAGCCGGCCGCAAGGTTTTTGGAATCCGCTTCCATTATCCGGAGAAGAACCTGAACGCGGCGTTGCGTCAGGAGGCGGAACAGCGCGCCGCCTGGCCGAATATCGCAGGCATCGACAAGGCCAACGTCAATATCGACTATTCGTTCTCCGGTGACGCGCGGCTAAAGCCGCTGATGGTCTTCGACGACGGCAACAAGACCTTCTTCAAGTTCGACGGCCAAGTGCCGGCGATCTTCGCCGTCAACTCGGATTTCTCCGAGACGCTGCGGAACTTCCGCAGGGAAGGGGAGTACATTGTCGTCGACGGCACAGCGACCCAGTTCACCCTTCGCGACGGCAATCAGTGGGTCTGCATCTTCAATCTGAGGAAGCCCGATTTCGGGGCGCCGGACCCTGCCATTCTAGGTCCGGTCGAGGAGACACAAGCGAAACGTCGGCGCCGGAGCGGCAACGGATGAAACGCTCTCCCGAACTTGAAACCCTGGCCGACAACGACGATCCCGTCATCGCCGACACCTCCGTCCGTCGCAAGCAGCTGGCCGGTGGCGCCGTACTGATCCTGCTCGGCCTCGTGGCCGGCTACATGGTCCTCGCCGGCCGGCAGCCGCCGGTGCGCGACATGCTCGACGGGGACGAGGAATTCACCACGACGACGTTCCGGCCGCCCTCTTTCGTGCGCGAGGGCGAACCGGCGCCTGAGCCGCCCCCGCCGGATGTGGTTCAAATACCGCCTCCACCCCCACCCCCGCCTCCGGCAGAAGAGGTCGATACCACCGAGTTCGAGGTGCCACCTCCGCCCGTGCCCGGTGCCGCCCCGCCGCCCCCCGAAGCCGCCGAGGCCGCTGCGGAAGAGTTTCCGGAAAGGCTCCGGTCGAAACTGATCGTGCTCGATAATCCCGATTCGAGCGGGCCGGGCACTCTGACCGGAGGGGAGGGGGAGGGGCTCACCGTGGCGGGTGAGGATCGGAGCAGCAAGTTTCTGGCGGCTGCGATCAGCCTGGCCGATCGCAGCGCCAAAGCCAGGAAGATCGAGCGGATCGACGCCCTGGTTCCGGAGGGCACGCTCGTCCCGGGTATTCTGGAGACGGCCATTGTCAGCGATCTGCCGGGGCAGGTGAGGGCGATCGTCTCCCAGGACGTCTATTCTTTCGATGGACGGCGGGTGCTGATCCCCACCGGAACGCGCCTCATCGGTGAATACCAATCGGAGATCACGCGCGGCCAGACGCGGATCTTCGTCGTCTGGAGCCGTATGCTGCGCGATGACGGTGTGACAGTCCGGTTGAACTCGATCGGCGCCGACAGTCTGGGCCGGTCGGGACTGACGGGCCGAGTCGACAAGAAATTCCGCGAGCGCTTCGGCGCCGCCATTTTGCTGTCAATCGTCGGCGCAGGCGCCAGCTATCTGACGGGCTACGGCAGCCAGACCGCATCCGGCGACAGCGACGATGCGCAGCGCGCGGAAGAGCTGGCCAGGCAAATACTCGCGCAAACCTTCTCGGACATGGCCAACCAGGCGCTCGGCGACTCTCTCCGCATCCCGCCCACGATCAGCGTGAGCCAGGGTGAGCGCATCTTCGTTTTCGTTCGGCAGGATCTCGACTTCTCCGCACTCTACGAAGACCCGGTCGACGAAGCGTTGAAGGAAATACGCCGTGAACGTGGCCTCAACTGACCTCGCGTCCAACCGGCACTATTTCCTCTATCGGGCGCTTGCTCCGCTGAAGGCGTTCCTGAACGATGCGGAGGTGGTCGAGATCTCGGTCAATCGGCCCGGGCAGGTCTATGTCGAACGTCTCGGCTCGGCGCACATGGAGTTCGAAGAAGTTCCGGAGCTCACCACGGCCGAGATCGTCAACATCGGCGAGCGCGTGGCGGCGAGCACCAACCAGTTCGTCAGCCCCGCCAATCCGATCCTCAGCGCAGCGCTTCCCACGGGCGAGCGCATCCAGGTCGTTCTGCCGCCCGCGGCGCCGGATGGCGGCACGCTGTCGATCCGCAAACAGGTCATCAGCAACTTCACACTCGAAGACTACCGCGACCAGGGATCGCTCGACCAGGTGACGGTTGCGGTCGGTGGCCTGAGCGAAACCGACCAGGCCCTGGTCGAGCAGCTCTCGGCCAGGGACATCTACGGCTTTATCAGGACGGCGATCGTCAATCGGGTGTCGATCCTGATCAGCGGCGGCACCTCGAGCGGCAAGACGACCTTCCTGAACGCCTGCCTCAGGACCGTCGACCCGCATGAGCGGATCATCACGCTGGAAGACACACGCGAGCTGTTCCCGCCTCAGAAGAACGCTGTCCATCTGCTCGCATCGCGCGGCGATCAGGGAACGGCGAGCGTGACGATCCAGTCCTTGCTCGAGGCCTCGCTGCGCATGCGGCCGGATCGCCTCTTCGTTGGCGAGGTGCGGGGATCGGAAGCCTTCGCCTTCCTGCGCGCCATCAACACGGGTCATCCGGGATCCATGTCGACGGTTCATGCCGACACGCCGCTTGGCGCCTATGAACAGCTCGCCATGATGGTCATGCAGTCGGGCCTGTCGGCCGCCTACCCGAAGGCCGATCTCATCTCGTACATCCAGAGCGTCATTCCGATCGTCATCCAGTTGCGCAGGGAAGGGGGCCGACGTGGCGTCTCCGAGATTTTCTTCGCGCGCGAACGGATGGATGTGCCATGACCGGCTCGCTTCGCGTCTTCTATCTCGGCTTCTGTCTGGCCATCGCCTTGGCGGCCTGGCTGCTGGCCTATGGTCTCGTGCTACAAATCGTCTATGGCGACGGACGGATCCTGCAGGCGACCATCACAACAAATTCGTTCGCGCCGTTCGAACAGCTTCTCGCATATGGCGATAGCTCCGTCCTGCGCGCCGTGGCGCTGGGCGCACTCTTGCCTGCGTGCCTGGTCGCCGGCGTTATCGCCTATGCCGGTCTGCGCCCCAATTCGAGCCCCCTCGGCGACGCCCGCTTCCAGACAGCGATGTCGCTGCGACGCGACGGATGGTTCCGAAAGAGAGGCAAGATACTTGGTCGTTTCGGACGGCAGATTCTTCGCGTCGATGACGACCGGCATCACCTGATCATCGGACCGACGCGCTCGGGGAAGGGCGCCTGCTACGTCGTGCCCAACGCGCTGACACACGAAGGCTCAATGATCGTCACCGACCTCAAGGGCGAGATATTCCGCAGCACGGCCGGCTATCGCAAATCGAAGGGCAACCAGGTCTTCCTGTTCGCGCCGGGATCGGAGAGGACGCATCGCTACAACCCGCTCGACTTCATTCGGCCGGATCGCGGCGACCGAACCACCGACATCCAGAACATGGCCGCAATCCTCGTCCCGGAAGTCACCGAGTCCGAGAACTCGATCTGGCAGGCCACGGCCCAGCAGGTCATGGCCGGCGCGATCAGCTACATTAACGAAAGCGCCTTCTACGAGGGACATCGCAACCTCGGCGAGGTCACGGCCTTCTTCAACAGCGGGGCGAATCTGCAGGCGCTGATGATCCTCATCAAGGAGCGCGAGCCCTACCTGTCCCGTTTCACGGTGGAGAGTTTCAACGCCTACATCGCCCTGTCCGAGCGCGCTGCAGCGTCGGCGCTGCTCGACATCCAGAAGGCGCTCAGGCCGTTCCGCAACGAGCGCGTGATTGCGGCGACGTCGGTCACCGACATGGACCTGCGCGCCCTGAAGCATCGGCCGGTCTCGATTTATCTCGCGCCCAACGTCACCGACATCACGCTGCTGCGGCCGCTCCTCGCGCTCTTCGTGCAACAGACCCTCGATGTACTCATGCTCGAGCATACGGAGCGATCCGTGCCGATCTACTTCCTGCTCGACGAATTCCGGCAGCTCAAAAAAATGAGCGAGATCACGACCAAGCTGCCTTATGTGGCGGGCTACAACATCAAGATGGCGTTTGTGATTCAGGACCTGAAGAACCTGGACGAGATCTACGGCGAAACCTCCCGTCACTCAATGATGGGCAATTGTGGCTATCAGCTCGTCTTCGGCGCGAACGACCAGGTGACCGCGGAAGCCGTCTCGAAGGGACTCGGCAAGCGCACGGTCCGCTACAAGACCGAATCCCGCACGATCGAGCTGATGGGTTTGCATAGGCGTACCAAGGTCGAACAGTTGCGCGAACGCGACCTGATGATGCCGCAGGAAGTCCGGCAGATGCCGGCGAGCAAGATGGTCATCATGGCCGAGGGCCAGAACCCGATCTTCGCCGACAAGCTGCGGTTCTTCAGGACTGCGCCGTTCAAGACGATGGAGTGGTTCTCGCGGGCTAACCTGCCGGACGTGCCGACAATCGAGTTCCTACCACAGCGACCCGTGCCGGCAACAATTCCGTCCTACGCTGGCCAGGATGCCGATGCCTTGAAATCGGAGGGGCAGGGCGCCCCACCGGAGGAGAAGGCAAAGCGTCCCGCTCGGAAATCACCGGCCGCACCAAAGCCCGAGGCCGCCGGCGGCAGGGGCCAAGGAGCGGCGTTCGCTGCCGCGATGACACCGCCGCGGGCAGGGGCTTCTGCGAGGCCCGCGCGCGGCGCACTCGATGCGCGTTTCGCCAAAGCCGCTCGAAAACTGAAGGCTCTCGCCAAGGCGCCGGCCAGGTCCGGGAGCCAGCGCGGAAAGACTGCCAGTTGGTCACGGGTGTTCGACGAGACCGTTCCAGACGAACTGGAGATCGCTGAGGCCGACGCGGGCTGACCGCTCGTTGACATTGAGTCCGCCATTTGAAAGACAGGCGCCGGCGCGTGGAACCGCATCGCGGTCACGACCGTGGTGCGCGCACGGTCTGCAACCAGATTCCAACAGGACGGAAAACAGCGTGCCGCAGTGTTGCTCTGGGATGCTCGAACGTCAGTCGCGATGCCGTGCGAAGCTGCTGCCGGCGAAAGCCCTGAAGATCGACAGGGATCCTGGTGGCGGGTTGTGAGCAACAGGGCTGTTGCTCGCGTTTGACGGGCTTGAAGGTCGCGAAATGAAGTATTCGTCTAGGGGATTGGGCGAGTCGGGCGACTTTGGAAATGAAGAACTAAAAACGAAGCCAAAGCAGGACGTCACTTGACGATCGATTTCACTTCGTCGGTGACGCGGTCGCCGCCGGCGACCAGGCTGCGCTCCGATCCGCGATCTTTGAGGTCGAGGACCGCGCCTCTGGAGGTGAATTTCTGTTGAAGCTTTGGCGCAAATCGAATGCGCAGGTTGATGATCACCTCCGGCAATTGTGGCTGCACGAGATGCGCCAGGTACAACGCATGATGGCGTATGGGGGGTGCCCGTGATGTCATCGTGGACGTGCTTGAATTCGTCGAGGACGACGAGCATTTCGGGGTGCTCCTCGAGAAGGCCGGACATCCCCTGAGCGGGCGCATCCGACGTGTCTCCAGCCAGCACTGGCTTCGCAATCTGGGTGCAACGAGATCGCGGGTGCTCTTCTGGCGCAATATCAAGCGTGTCGTCGCGGCGCTCGGGATCATCCATGCGCGAGGGCTCGTGCATGGTCTCCTGACCGCGGATGTCATCATGACCGAGGGATCCGATGAGCCGGATTTTCAGGTCGGCGGCTTCGAGTGGAGCCTGCGGGTCAGCGGGGACGCGGTCGGTCAGGTGCCGGCATCGGTGATGCCGCGGAAGAGTGCCGAAACGGCGCGACGCTATTCGTTCGCGGAAGACTGGCGCGCTTTGGGCTTCCTGGCCGCGAACTGCCTCGACGCCGAGGTTCTGCCTTCCGGCAATGTCGCACCCCGCACGGGATCGCCGTCATCGATCGTGCTGCAGCCACCGGAGCAGATCTTTCTGAAGCGGCTGTCGCGCCTGGGCGCATGGACCAACTCGACGCAGATTCGCTCGGCCGCGCCCTGGACGACGTCATCACCAATATCGGTGTCGTCGCAGCTGCCCACTCAGGCAGTTTCATCTTGATGTTCGATCTTCAATCGAAGCTCGGCGATGCCGTCTACCGCGCGAGTGAAGGCGCCATTGCGACCGACGAGTTTCGCAAGCAGTTGGACTGGGTGCGGGCCGACCTGGATGGCGGGGCAACGCTCCTGGTGCCGCGCGAATTCGACCCGGCGAATGGCCGGCTGAAGCTTGTGACAGATAGCATGACCTATCGCCTGAGACCGTCGCGCGGCGAGGGAAGCGCAGCGGTCTGGGACATTGCAATCTGCCAGGAGGTTGAACCTCGCGCTGCATCGTTCAGTGTCGGCGACAGGGTCGAACGTGCGATCGATCAGGAGATTCTTGTAGCCACCGGCATACGGAACGCGCAGGACACGCGGGCACGACTTGGGCCGGACGTGCTCGACTGGAGCGCCTTTGCTGCTTCCCCACAAAGCCGATCCCCTGGGATGGGCGACACCAATGCAGTGAAGAAAGCACTTCTGTTGATTCAGATCATTGAGGCGGTTGCAAAGGCGCTTGAGGTTTATCCGGTCGAGGTGCTCGACACAGGACGACAGGACGGCCGGAAACATGTTGTCTTGCGTGCCGAGCCGAAAAACGATCGCGATCGGCTCGCCAAACGCATTGGAATGGTCGAATCGGCCAACGCGCTTGTCCGGCTTTTCGAGGAAGAGCACCAGGAAGCCGAAGCGAAATGGCGATTGAGCCAGGCCGCGAGCCTTGGGGCGACGCGTGCTGCCGATGTCGTCGCGAGCTTCATCGATCTCGTCGATCATCGAGGTCGCCGCGGTTACCGGTTCGAAATCGACGAGGAGTTGCCGGGGGAGCGACCCCTCTTCCTGCGCACGGAACGTGACGCCCGGACCGAACAGGTCATCGCCCGCCGGCTCCGCTACATCAAGGCGATTGATACGCGCGTCGATCTCGCTGCAATGCTTGTCGATCCTTGGCAGGTCCGGCGCTCGAGCCGGGAAACGCAGAGCGACGACGATCGGCGCGATGCGGCATTCATCGATCTCGACAAACCCAAGCAGGAAGCTCTGGTCGGACTCTGGTCGACATTGCCGTCGTTCTTCGTCGTCGGCCCACCCGGCGTTGGTAAGACGAAGCTCGCCACGGAAGTGGTCCGCCGGCGGTTCAAAGGCGATCCGTCGACACGTATGCTGGTGTCCGCGCAGGGGCACGATCACTCGACAACCTTCAGACGAAGATCAAGGAAACATTCGCCAAGGCCGGAATGAACGACGTTCTCCTGGCGCGCTCCACAACGCCGGAGGAGCGGCCCACGAGCGAAGAGGAAATCCACCGTACCGGAGCGGATTCATAGGAAGGCTTGCGAGCAGCGCGCTGGCGAAGGACGCACCCCCACAGATCAAGTCCCGCATGGTTGCATTGAACGATGCCGCAGAGCGGTTGAGGTAAGCTACCTTTTCCCAGGCGGCGACAGCCTCGATCCATTCGCGCCGCCTGTCCGCCGCGAGCCTGAGCGTCGCCTCGGCAGCCTTCAGCTGGGCTTGGCGGAAGCGGGCATCAGCAACCGCCATTCGTTTCGGGCGCGTCATCAGCGCGAGAATGTTCGAGACCACGGCGGTCTCGACCGTCCGCCCGGCGTTAATTCCCATCACGCCAACCGAGACCTGCGGGTTGACCAGCAGGAATTCCTGCCAGACGTCAGCGGAGGACATGCGTGAGGCGGGCTTCACGGTAACGGAGACCGACTTCCCACTGGTGGATCTCAACACCGTCAAGGTCGAGGCGGAGTTGAAGCCGGGTCAGACGTCCTGCCATACGGCACGGATCGACGGTTATGTGATCGAAGGGCACGTGCCCGCACGCGAGGTCCGGCGGTTACTCGACGAACGGCCGGACGCGATCGGACTGACGGTGCCCGATATGCCCTACGGCTCACCGGGCATGGGCGAAGCCGGTGCAGATGCGGATCCGTACGACGTGCTGATGGTAAAACGCGACGGCACGACGGAGGTCTACCAAAACTATCGCTAGACAAGGCAGCTGAAAGGCGTCCCAGAATGCCCGTTGGTAGGCTGCTGCGAGGTGTGGGCTTCGCGGCACCCAACCTGTAACCCACACTAAGTCGGTCTTCAGTGCCGGCGCGTCGCCATTCTGGCGTTCAAGCTCACTTAGCATCGCTTTCTTTGATGGAGCCGAAGCGGCCGGTCCTGTCCGCTCCAGCACGGCGGGCCCCTCGATACAGGGGCCGCCGACCCAGCCGGCGCCCCGTTGGCGGGACGATGATGAAGACTCGGCCGAGCCCGACCCGCCAAAAATCGATATGGCTAGCGGGTCGGGACATGGCGGCCTACATCACCCGTTTAATGTCGGAATAGGCTCCGCTGGTCTTGTGAGTCCTTGGGAGACACGAACCGAAAGCCGATCAGGACGGCGGCGGTTGGCGTGTCGTGGCTGTGGTCACCGACATGCGAACGATCGTGGTCGTGGCCCACGTCTGACATCGCGGCCGGGAACCCGTGAGTGACGGCCTGGCCGCCGCCGCCGGCGAGCGCAAACACCGTCACCGCCGCACAAAGCACGACGACGATCAGCTTCCTAACGAGCGGGGCAATCCGAATCATCATCGCTAACAGGTCGAATGCCGGGGCGATCAACGCTTGGTCAAAACTTGCGGTCCCGTATCGGCAAGGGCGCGGCCGGCTAGCGTCTGGAACATCCTGTCCATCTCCTTCGGCGATAGGGCCGATCCGTCTTCGATCCACCACCCGAGCAGAGCGAGGAAGGCGCCGGCCACGAACTCGACCGCCACGCTGCGCGATACATCTTCCGAGATCCGCGCCGGCAGCTCGGCCCGCACAGCGCGCCGCACCTCGTCGCGCAGCGTGTCGTGAATGTGGTCGCCGCGGTCGGCGATCATGGCGCGGTGCAGCGGACCGAACGCGGCCGCATGTTCGAACATGGGCAGGCTGAAGCTGAAACCACCCCCCGCGGCATCGATAGTCCGGCGTACTTCCCCGATGCGATGCACGTGCGAATCGATCGTCGCCCGCTTCAGTGCCTCCTTGTCAGCGTAATGCGTGTAGAAGGTAGAGCGGCCGACATCGGCGCGCTTGCAGACATCATCGACCGTGATCGCCGCGAACCCGCGCTCAGGGATCAGCTCGATCAGCGCCTGCTGGAGCCGCCCGCGCGTGCGCGCCACGCGGCGGTCGATCCCCGGCTGCTGGGTTTTCGTGGTCAAGCCCGTTCTCCCGGTCCCGTTGCGGACGAAAAGCCCCTGCTCGTCCAAGAATAGCGTTTCGGGACATCGCGTCCAGTATGATACAAGCTGTCCAGGAATTCAACGACATGGAGAACGGGCATGCACAGCGCAGGACATCAGCACGGACACGGCTTCAGCCTGCGGGGCTGGCACGCCAGTGCAGCCATAGGCGTCAAGCTGCTGGCGGTCATAGCTGCGATCACGCTGTTCCCGTACTGGAGCGGCTGGGTGACATGGACTGTCGCCATCCACGCAGCGCTGGCTTTGGTCCTCCTCTTCATGGCTGGTCTGGCACTCTTCCGGCACGGCATAGCCATTCGCGGCAGCGCCCACGAGGGCGCCTCGAGCGGCGTCACCATCCATGGCGCGGTCTTCTACGATGTGCTGGCATCGGTGATGACTGTGGGACGCGAGCGGCGGTTGCGCCGCGCCATGCTCGGCGTCGCAAAACTGCGACCCGGCGAATCGGTCCTCGACGTCGCCTGTGGCACAGGCACGCTGGCGATTGCCGCCGCGGCCGAGGTCGGCCCGGCGGGTGAGGTCGTCGGCGTCGATGCGTCGACGCAGATGCTGGAGCGAGCAACTCAAAAGGCTGCGCGGGCCGGCGCCAGGGCGCGCTTCACGGAGGGCACGGCGCAGTCACTGCCGTTCCCGCCGGCGCGCTTCAACGTAGTGACAGGAACGCTGATGCTGCACCATATTTCCGGGGCGGCCCGGGTCGAATTCGCGGCGGAGGCTAAGCGCGTCCTCAAGTCGGGCGGCCGCCTCGTGTTGGTGGACTTCGGCTCGGCCGCCGGTGGCAGTAGGTTGTCCGGCTTGCACGCGCATGGCGGCACCGATCCCCACGAAGTCGCGGCCCGTTTGCGCGATGGCGGTTTCCGCGACGTCCGCGTCGGACAGCTCGGCATGATGAACCTCTACAGTATCGAGGCGACGGCCTGACCCTGGTCGCACGCCGGTTCACGCGCCTTGTCATATCCTCAGGGGGAGGATAGGACGGAAGCATGTCCGACCACCGCCACGCTTCCCATCCCGACATCGTCAAACGCCTCAAGCGGGCCGAGGGGCATATGCGCAGCGTTGTCGCGATGATCGAGGGCGGCAAGCCATGCCTCGACATCGCACAACAGCTTCATGCGGTGGAGAAGGCGGTGGCGCAGGCCAAACGCACCCTGATCCATGATCACCTCGACCACTGCCTTGAAGAGACCATCGGACCCCTGCCGCGCGAAAAGCGTGGTACGGTCGACGAGTTCAAGGAAATCGCGAAGTACCTCTGATGCCGAGTGTCACCATTTGTCCGGCCGCATGAAAAAGTCTCCGACCATATGCTTCGTCACCGCCGGTGGCGATCATCCATGGATAGTTGCGAACGCGTTGGCCGCTCGCTTCGGCGACGCCTTGGTGCTGATTACGGAGGACCCCGAAAGTAAGTGGGATATTCTGGGGCGGCGCGCGCGGAAGCACGGCTGGTTGAACGCCGCGGGTCAGTTAGGTACGATGGTCCTCGTGCGCATTGGAAAGCTTGCACTGCGATCGCGGATCCAGCGCTACATAGCGCAGCAACGGCTTGAGGTCGAACTCCCCCGATCATGTGACGTCGTGAAGGTTCCTTCCGTGAACTCCGAGGAGTTCGTCCGCGCTATCTCAAACCTGCAACCCGACCTCATCTTTCTCGCAGGTTGCCGCGTGATGACGAAAGGCACCCTCAGTCGGATGCCCTGTCCGGTGGTCAACTACCACGCTGGTGTCACGCCCAGGTATCGGGGGATGAATGGTGGATACTGGGCCCTGGCAAGCGGAGAACCCGATCAGTTCGGCAGCTCGATACACATCGTCGACGAAGGGATCGATACCGGACCCATCCTCGAACAGACAAGATGCCTGCCCGAGCCGGGCGATAGCATCATCACCTATCCCTACACTCTCGCCGCCGCCTCGCGCGCCGCCTGCGTGAAGGTCGTGGAGGACGTGCTTGCCGGTCACATGGATACGATTCCGGCGGTCGGACAGTCGCGGCAATGGTACCACCCGCCGATATGGCAGTACCTGTGGACCGGGCTATCCGCGCGCGTGTGGTAAGACCGCACTCATCGACAAGGTAAACACGCGTGGTTGCACCGCTAAAGAACCGCACCTACCGCCACCTGTTCGCCGCACAGGTAATCGCGCTGCTCGGCACCGGGCTGCTGACCGTTGCCTTGGGTCTGCTCGCGTTCGAGCTTGCGGGCGACAGCGCGGGAGCCGTTCTAGGTACAGCGCTCGCCATTAAGATGATCGCCTATGTGGGCGTCGCGCCTGTCGCGTCCGCCTTCGCGGAGCGCGTTCCGCGCCGGGCCATGCTGGTGGCGCTAGATCTCGTGCGGGCGGGCGTGGCGCTGTTCCTGCCCTTCGTCACCGAGATCTGGCAGGTCTACGTCCTGATCTTCGTGCTGCAGGCGGCATCCGCCGGCTTCACACCAACCTTCCAGGCGACGATCCCGGACGTGCTGCCGGACGAGAAAGAATACACCCGAGCCCTCTCGCTTTCCCGGTTGGCCTACGATCTCGAAAGCCTCGTCAGCCCGATGCTGGCGGCAGCACTCCTGACCGTCATCTCGTTCCACAACCTGTTCGCCGGAACGGTGTTTGGCTTCCTCGTCTCGGCGGCGCTCGTTGTGTCGGTCATACTGCCGAGCCCGAAGCCGGCCCAGCCGCGCGGCATCTACGACCGGACGACACGCGGCATCCGCATCTATTTGGCGACTCCGCGCCTGCGCGGGCTTATGGCGATCAACATGGCGGTTGCGGCGGCCGGTGCGCTGGTGATCGTCAACACCGTCGTCTACGTCCAGGCCGTCTTCGGCCTTAGCCAGAGCGACACGGCGCTGGCTTTGGCGGCATTCGGCGGCGGCTCCATGCTGGTCGCACTGCTACTGCCACGGCTTCTCGACACCATCCCCGACCGGACGGCGATGCTCGCCGGTGCGTCAGCGCTGGCGATCGCCACGCTCGCCGCGGCTGCAATCCCTTCCTATGGCTGGCTCCTGCCGCTGTGGTTTATCATCGGCGCGGGCTATTCGATCGCACAGACTCCCTCGGGACGGCTGCTGCGGCGCTCCTCGCACGCGGAGGACCGCCCGGCGCTGTTCGCCGCCCAATTCGCCCTCTCGCATGCATGCTGGCTCGTCACCTATCCGCTGGCCGGATGGGCGGGGGCCGCCGTCGGGCTTCCGGCAACGTCCGTCGTCCTGGCCTTGATCGCCGGCACTGCCGTGGCCGCCGCCGCATGGCTCTGGCCGGCGACCGATCCGGAAGTGGTCGAGCATTCCCATGAAGATCTGCCCGCCAGCCATCCGCACTGGAATGCGGGGGCGGCCGACGGCAGCAACAGGCACGCACATGACTTCGTCATCGACGACCTCCACGCCGCATGGCCGCCTGCGCGATGAGGCCAGCGCCCTGACATGATAGGGCTATTTCAGGATCTCGTGGCCATCCAGCGCGAGATCTACCTCGCCTTCGCCGACCGCATCGGCGACTTCGCTAAGACTGGGGACTGGACGCTGCTCGCGGCCTACCTGCCGATGGGAATCCTGTTCGGCGCGGTTCATGCGCTGACGCCCGGGCACAGCAAGGCCTTGCTCGCGACCTACCTGACCGGCTCAGCCGCGAACGTGCCGCGCGGGCTGGCCGTATCGCTCGTATTGTCGTTCGTCCATGTCGGGATGTCCGTCCTGATCGCACTCCTGTCGCTGCCACTCGTTTCCGTGGCGCTCGGGAGCGTCGGACGCGCGCCGCTCCTCGAAGACCTCAGTCGCGGCTTCTTGGGTGTGATCGGCCTTTGGCTGCTCTGGCAAGGAGTCCGGGGCACCGGACATGGCCACGGCCAGGGCATGGCCGCAGGACTTGCCGCGGGGCTGATCCCGTGCCCGCTGACGCTTTTCGTCATGACCTTTGCCATCTCCCGCGGCGTGCCGGAGGCGGGCGTGGCGTTCGCGGCCGTCATGATGATCGGAGTGGCGCTGGTTTTAGGGACAGTCGCGCTGGCGGCAGTCCTCTTCCGCCAGCAGCTTTTGCGCCTTCTCGCAACCCGGCCCGGCGTCGTGGATGTCGTCACGCGCACAATCCAGGTCGTCGCGGGGCTGGTCCTTGTCGCGGTCGCCTGGAACGCCATCTTGGGTGGGGAAACCTAGCCACGATAGGGGCGTGGCCGGCTGGTCCTCAGCCAACAAGCTTGGGGGCCCAAAAGGAACCGTTCTGGTCACGCCCGACGATGCGGACGGGCTTTGGCAATCCCGCAAGGACAAAATTCTTCAAGCCGCTCTCCGGCCATGGCAGCAAGGCGGTCTACCGCGGCGACAAGGTAACGAAAGGGGTGTGGGCCGAGATCACCCGGGGTGGCTTCGTGGCCCAAGCCTTCGCCGCGCCCGGGCAGCGCATGATCGAGATCGATGGGGCACCCGCACTGCGCAAGATGGACGTGCGGCTATACACTTATGATGGCCAGATGCTGCTCGCGGCTGCACGGCTCTACCAGGGGCAGACTACGAATTTCCGGACGCCGGGTGGCGGCTTTGCCCCCGTGTTGGTAATCTGAGCATGCCCGAACCATGGGTGCTGACGATCAATGGCGGCTCGTCGAGCATCAAATTCGTCGTGTTTGAGACGGGCGCGGCCACTATCCGGCGGCTGCACGGCAAGATAGATCGAATCGACGGGCGGGAGACGACGCTCAGCTTCACGGATCTGGCCGGCGGCGAGAAGGAGAGCCAGCCGATCGGCGAGATGGATCATCGGGCGGCCGCGAGCTTCCTTCTCGATTGGCTCGACCGGCGCATCGGGCTGGCTTCGTTGAAGGCGATCGGCCATCGTGTCGTCAACGGCGGTGCACGCTACAAGGCGCCGCAACCCGTGACAAACGAATTGATGGACGAATTGCGGCGCATCAGCGCCTATGCGCCCGAGCACCTGCCGTCCGAGATAGGGCTGATCGAACTGTTCAGCGCTCGCGCCCCGATGTTGGCGCAGGTCGCCTGCTTCGACACCGCCTTTCACCAGAACATGCTGCGGGTGGCGAAAATCCTGCCGATTCCCCGGCGCTACGGGGCGTTGGGCGTCGAGCGCCTTGGTTTCCACTGCGTCCCGCCCAATGTTGGCTCGACGGATTGCCGAACGCGCCTTCCATGGCGTTGCGCATGGCGGTGGCGACTTCGGTCGCAATTGGCATGCTGGCGTTGTAATCGAGATAGATCTTCCGCATGGCTCAGAACACCAAGACCTTGTCGGCGGAAATTGTTGCGTCGGCGAGGGCCTCCATGGTGCTGCGTCTGGCACCGTTCATGACATCGTCATCGGTCATGCCGCGTGCGTCCATGCAGGTGCCGCAAATCAGGAGGGCGCCTTTGCCAGCGGCCACGCGCTTCAGCATGCGCTCCATATTGTAATAGCCATCCGGCGTCTTCTGGCCTTTGCGTGCGGCGACCACGGCGTCGGCCATCAGGAACACGGTGACCTCCGCCTCCTTCGTCAGTAGCGTGTGGGCAAGACGAAGCGCGTTGTAGCAGCTTTCGGTGCCATAGGGCGGGTCGTTGAGGATGAACAGGGTCTTCACGTACGTCCCCTACGGGTTTGGGCGAATGGGCTCACTCGCCGAGAATGCGGCGGCGTTCCTCAAACTCTTCCTTGTCGATGTCGCCGCGAGCGAAGCGCTCCTTGAGGATGTCGAGCGGTGTCGGACTCGTCGATAGCGGCTGATGTGGCGCGGCGGCATGCCCTGGCCCCCCGATCCAGCGCACCAGGAGAACGGCGACTGCGATCACAATCGCAAGCACGAGGATCATGAAGATCGGGCCAAAGATCATTCCGGGCCAACCGCCGCCCCATCCCATCATGCCCGGTCCCCAGCCGTAGCGCTCGAAGTCTTGAGATGCTTGCGCCCATGCTTCATCGGGCAATGCGGCCATAGCCACCCCTGCGGCGGCCAGCGATCTTGGAATCCTCGTCATTGTCCTGCTCCTTCCCGAGATCTTGCCGAATTGATCGCCCATATCGGAGCTGCGTTCTTCGGCGCTTCATCTGTCAACGGGCAAGCCCTCGCGGTTCCATTGTTCCATGCCGCCGCGCAAAACGCTGACGTCACCAAAACCGGCGTCGCTAAATAATGCTGCGGCACTCGCCGAGCGCTTGTCAGTCCTACAAACCAGAATGACAGGAAGATCCCGCGAGGCTCTGATCTCGATCAATCGGTTGGACAATTCGCCGAGCGGCAAGTTGAGTGCCGAGGCGATATGGCCGAGCGCGCCATCGAACTCGTCGGGCTCGCGCACATCGACGACGGTGATGCCACCCTCGCGAAGGCGGCCCGCCAGCGCACTGACATCAATCCAGCGCAATTTCTTGCCGCGCAGTCGGAGCATCAGCCGCGGCAGGAAGGCGATTATAGCGAGCAGTCCCAGCGCGAGCAGGCCATAGCGTACGGCGGAGGCGTCGCCCGACAGTGCCTCGCGGCCGGCATGGCCAAGCCAGGTATAAGCAACCGCACCCGGCGCCATGCAGATAAAGGAGGTAATAACATAGGGAACGAATGTGATCCGCGTCAGGCCGAGCGCATAGTTTGTGAGGTTAAAGGGGAAGAGCGGAACGAGCCGCACGAATGCGACGAAACGCCAACCTTCCGCCTCAACGCCTTCGATCAGCCGCTTCAGTCGCCCGCCCGTCCGAGCCGCCACCCAACCGCCGGCAAGGTAGCGGGCGATGAGGAAGGCAAGGCTTCCCCCGAGCGTCGCGCCGACAAGATTAAGGAGTGAGCCCCATACAGGACCGAACAGGGCTCCACCCGCCAGCGCGAACAGGGTGCCGGGTATGAAAGCGATCGTTCCCACGGCATAGAGGCCCAGATAGGCGAAGGGCGCGAGGAGCCCGAGACTGAAGAGCCAGACATCGAGCGTCTCGAGGTCCAGTCGATCGCGGTTGAAGGCCGCCCAGGCTATGCCCCCGGCAACGCCCAGGAGAAGCAGCAGGCGCGGCAGAAGACGCTGAGCGCTCACGGCTTTTCCTCGCTTCGCCCTCGGTTGATCGGATAACCGCTGGCCGGACCGCGCAGTGGTTGGACCAGCATCCGGTCGAGCCAGAGGTCACGACGGGTACGGAACTGCTCGATGCCGATGGTCATGGCCTCGTGGCCATCGCGAGGTTGCGGCCGGTAGGTGCCGAGCAGTCGGTCCCACCAAGCCAGGTTGAAGCCGAAGTTGGAATTGGTCTCACTCGGGTGAATCGAGTGGTGAACCCTATGCATATCCGGCGTGACGACGACGAGCCGCAGGATGTGGTCAATTGCGGCGGGGATGCGGATGTTGGAGTGGTTGAACATCGCGGTGGCGTTGAGCAACACCTCGAAAACCAGCACGGCGACCGCGGGCGGCCCGAGCGCTACCACTACAGCGAGCTTGATGCCCATTGATAGAAGGATTTCGACCGGGTGGAAACGCAACCCGGTGGAAACGTCGAATTCAAGGTCGGCGTGGTGCATACGGTGCAGCCGCCACAGCGCCGGCACGGCATGGAACATGACATGTTGAAGATAGATGGCAAGATCGAGCGCCAGGACCGAAGCGATGAAGGCCAGCCAGGCGGGCACGTCGAAGATATTGAACAGGCCCCAGCCTTGCGTCTCGGCTATTACCGCCAGCCCTACCGCCACGACTGGGAAGGTGAGGCGTACCAGAAGTGTGTCGATGACGACGAGACCGAGATTGTTGCTCCAGCGGATGAGCCGGGGAATCTCATGGCGCCGGCGCGGCGCGGCCACCTCCCAGATCGCCATGACCAGGAGGATGCCGAGAAAGAAAGCCATGCGGATCAGCGGTTCGTTCGCCAGCAAGAAGTCGGTCATTGAACTTGAGATCCTTGCAAAGCCTGTGCAGGCAATTTACATTCAATTACTCTCTTGAGTGATATATTATCAGGTGGTGCAAAATGTCAATCGGTCCCAAACAGGCGCTCTATTCGGAGTTCGCAACCGTCGCCCGTGCACTCGGGTCGCAGCACCGCCTGGAAATCCTTGAACATCTCGCCCAGGGCGAACGCGGCGTCGAAGCGTTGGCAGAGCGTGTCGGGTTGTCGGTCGCCAACGCTTCGCAGCACCTGCAACAGCTCAGAAGGGCTGGGCTGGTCGCGCCGCGCCGCGACGGCAAGTTCGTGCTCTACCGGATCGCGGACGACGGTGTGCTCGGGCTGTTGGCGGCGCTGTCCGGCATCGCGGAGCGCAATCTCGCCGAAGTCGATCGCATCCGGCGGGACTATTTTGACGACCGCGACAGCATGGAACCGGTGTCGCGCGAGGAACTCTTGCAGCGGACGCGCGACGGTCTGGTCACCGTCCTCGATGTCCGCCCGGCCGACGAGTTCGACGCTGGGCACCTGCCCGGCGCGGTCAACATTCCGCTCGGAAAACTGGAGGAGCGGCTAGCCGACCTCGATCCCGAACGTGAAATCGTCGCCTATTGTCGTGGACCGTGGTGTGTACTGTCCTTCGAGGCCGTAGCCGCGCTCCGCGCCAGGGGGTTCAAAGCCCGGCGTCTCGAAGATGGCCTGCCAGAGTGGCGCGCGGCCGGACTACCTATTGAAGGGCGCGCTTGACCGGAATTGCCCGGAAGTCAGCGGGTCAGGCTCAAGGGCAGCGATCCCAACGCCATTCTGACGGCTAGCGCCGCGTTGGCTACAAACAATGAAAGTTGGCATTGCTCGCGATCTATTCGCTTGGCACCCGGAGTGCCTTTCTTGATTGCTGCGCTCTTAATCATGATTGCCATGGACGTTGCCGTGATGACCGGTGACCTGTCGACCTCCGGTTTCTGGCTACTGGAGACCTTTCCGGTACTACCGAGGATGGGATGAGTTGGAAGAGGCCCTAGGGCTGAATGAATCGTGATTGGACCTTCCGGCTGCTGGAAGGCGTACAGATGCGTTGACTGGAGGTGCCAACCGTGAACCGAAAAAACGAGGTACTGGAGCGCGATATTCTACGCGTGTTCAAATGTGCTTGCCGTCAAAGCCGGCCAGACATCGCCGAATTCATGCTCGCGGCGCTGGAGAAGCTCGATCAGGAACAATCGGAGACGCCGCATTTTTCTCCTCGCAGGGCGTTGTTCGACGCCTATCATGAAATCGCTGATCAGTCGGCCGGCACCGACGACCCGGAGTCCATTCAATAGGCTGGACTGTCGATTTCCCGATAAAAGGGGCAGATGCGACCGAGATCGGGCGCGCTGTGGCTTCCAATTCATCGCAGCACTATGCCGCGACGCGAGGTTCTTTTCCCGCGCTTTTGATTTGAATCAACGCGCCGCGTTCCTTTTGGTAACCATTTTCATCTGCGTGCTGTAAAAATTGGAGACGCTTGAGGTGTCCATCGATCCCGTCAACGAGCTCGTGCAGCAATGTATCGCGGCGCAGCTTGCCGGCGCGAACTTTCCGGAGGTCTGGCATCGGATCCTCAAGAACCATTCACTCGTTACCGGTCCGGTTGTGCAGAACCACGCGAATGGCACGCCGCGTCTTGAGGTCCGGTTGAGCAATGGCAAGCGGCTTGTCTATCGCGAGCATGGCTATTCCATCGAGTAGGTATTGCAAAGCTGGCGCACGTAAATCCGTCCGGGACATGTTGCTGGACGACTTCCCGCAAATTGCGGACATGAATATCGAATTCAGGAAGCCAGCGCTTTGAGAGCCGGGCATTCCGGAACTTCATCGCCCGAGCACTGCGCGGCCGTAGACGCCAACACTTTCTCGATACGGCGGAGGTCGGCGATCTTGGCGCGCACATCAGCCAGATGCCGTTCGGTTCGCTCTTTCACCTCGGCGCAAGTTTGGGTGCCGCCGGCGACAAGATCCAGGAGGCCGCGAATCTGCTAGATGGCGAAGCTAAGCTCGCGGGCTCGCAGGATGAAGCGCAGGCGCGCAACGTGGCTGTCGTCATAGATGCGATGGCCCGAGGCGGTGCGTGGCGGGTCGGGCATCATCAGGACGCCGAGCCTCACCATGGGCTCCTCGGGAACAATCTGGAGAAGCAGCAGGACGATCGCCGGGATCGCGACGAAATTGGAGACGAGCAGGGTCGCGAGGAACCTGACATGCCTGAACGCGGAGCCGATCTCGGCTAGCGGAACCTGCAGGAGCGTGACGAAGAGCATGAGAGCCAGGGCCCGGTTCATCGCCGTCTCGAAAGTAGTGCTCGCCGGGACCGACAGGACGGTCGCGGCGGCGGCGAGAGGCCAGATACTTTCAGACCTGCAGCCGTTCCATCAGTTGCTTAATCCCCAGCCTTGTTTTCCGCCATTGCGGCCCTCATGTCCCATAAAAGGCGAGAACGCCGGGCGCGCTTCAGCCTCGCTCGCCGTCACTAAGTAGCCTGCTTCAGAAACGCAATTCGAAAGAGACGTGTGACGTTCCGGCGTTGCTGCCGATCTCTCCGCGGGTATCCCTTGCACCTCTAGCCCCTAGAGGAATTAGTCTCGTGGCAAATCATCGTTCTTCGTGAGGATCCGACATGACCGCTGCCCCCCAGAAGACCCGTTCCGCGTCGAGGGCATGGACTACGCAGGATGCGCCGCCAAGATCGACAGGGTCGTGCGCCGCGCGTCGGGGGTGACCGATGTGATAGTGTCTGCCACGGCCGGGACGATGGTCGTCGATCACGAGGTCGGAGCCGATCTCGGTTACATGACGAAGCGCGCGGCGAGCCTCGGCTATAATATCGTCGCGGACGCGAAGCCCAGCGAGCATCAAGGCAATGGCGACGCTCGTGCCGAAGACCACACCTGGAACGCGATGGCGAGACGGTCGAAGTTCCCGCCGAAAGCCTCTTCATTGATGCGACCATCCTCGTGCCGCCCGGAGACAGGATTCCCGCGGACGGCATGATCCTTTCCGGCGTGACCTAGGTCGATGAATCGCCTGTGACGGGCAAATACGTGCCGAAGCCGAAGGGTCCGTAGGATCAGGTCTTCGCCGGCAAGATCAACCAGGACGCCGCGATTCGCATCAATGTGACGGCGGAGGCGCAGGACAACACGATTTCGCGCGTGATTCGGCTGGTCGAAGAGGCCCAGAAAACCAAGGCGCCGACCGAGCGCTTCTCGAAATATTACACGCCGGGCGTAATGGTCGTCGCCGCCCTGATCTCTATGCTGCCGCCATTGGCCTTCGGTGGCGACTGGAGCGAATGGATCTACAATGGCCTATCGGTCCTGCTCATCGGGTGCCCTGCGCCCTTGTAATCTCGACGCCGGCGGCAATCGCCGCTAGCCTCTCGGCGGGCGCCCGGCGCGGCATGCTGATGAAGGGCGGAGCGGTGCTGGAGTCGCTTATTCCCACCTCAAAAAAGGAACCATTATCCGATCCCAGTACGCCGACACAACCGCGATTGGTTGACCAGCCATCGAGACCTTGTTCGCCCCCATGCCACTGTGCGATGGAAGCAGGCTACAGGCTGTAGGCTGTACCAGCTGTATACCTGCCCACCGCCAATTTGCGGCGCAGCATTGACATCCAGGCCGCGACGGCGTGACCTCCACGTCTGAACACACCCAGTGAATTCCTGATCGCCTCCCTACGCAGCCGGTTGCCGCGCTTCACATATCCGCCGTTGCCGATGAAACGCTGCTTTCGTCGTGCAGGCGCGCTTGACCTCGATAAGTCCAGTCGCCCCAGACCAAGAGCTACTTTCTTCGAGAGACCGACAGCGTGTCAGTCGAAAGGAACGAGGAACTCTACGCGCTGCGGGCGTTGCCCGTCACTTGCCGGAATCAGTAAAACCACAATGCACATCTCCCGCCCGTCTTGCGTCGACGCTGTAGAACGCGCGAGCAAGCCACCTTTCTGTGCGGCAACCTCCTCGCCCACGGAATAGCAATCGGGGGACGAGATGAGCGGCAGGTCACCATTTTCGTCTGTTTCGACCTTCTCATCCGCCCCGGCGGCGCCGTACGTCAGAAGCGCCGCCATGACCAGCGAACTGGCAGAGAGTCGCGCAGAAGGGCGAAAGCTTTTCATGCTGCGTCTTTTATTGGTTTCTGACTGAACGCAGCATGAACCCACCAGGTTCGCGGCGAAATAATTGAAGCAGCGGATCCGCTGGCCGATCTGCCCCAATCAGCTGAGCGGCAATGGACGCTTCATCACCGCGTAGGGGAAATGTCGAGGTAGCCCGCATTGGACAATACTCCAAGTGCCGGACGCCGATCCGCAGGAATTCCCGTCAGTCAGCGCACGCCCTTTCATGCTCGAGCTTCCCGGCTCCAGATGACCATGCTCGCGGACAGCCCGCGAGGTTCTCGATTCGCTAGACTAAGCGTGCCGCCGACCCGAGTCATTGCCAGTTCTGCGATCGAAAGGCCGAGCCCACTCCCGGTCTCGGCTTTGTTTCGGCCGCGGAAAAATTTCTCTGTCGCACGGGGAATTTCGGTTTCCGGCATCCCAGGACCATCATCCTCAATAACGATTGAGACTTCGTTCCGTCTTGCGTTTATACGGCACCTGACACTGCCGCCGTCAGGGGAATGGAGGATCGCGTTTTCCATTAGGTTGCGGAGCGCGAGCGCGAAGAATTGCGGTTCAACGAATGCCTGAATGTCCGCCGCGGTCCCGTCGACGGTCACAGTTACGTTGTGGTTCCTTGCGAGAGGCTGAAGATCGGCGACGACCGCCTTCAAGACCGCCACCGGCTCCTCGGAAGACAGGATGGGCACCGCTTCGCCCGTCTCGATCGTGGCCAGGTCAAGCAACTGCTTTACAAGCCGGCTGGTGCGGTCGACGCCGGAAGCAATCTGCCTGAGCGCGTTGGCGTGCACGGCGCCATCTGCACTGGCGAGCGCAATCTGCGCCTGCGTCTTCAGGCCCGCCAGAGGGGTCTTCAGTTCGTGCGCGGCAAAGGCGGTGAAGCTGCGCTCCCGCTCGCGCGCGTCCTCAACACGCTTGAACAGGCCGTTCAACGCATTGACGGCCGGCGCGATTTCGCTCGGTGCGCCCGCGTTCGGCAGCGGCCGAAGATCGTGCGCGGTACGGCTGGAAAGCGTTGCCGCCATGTCGCTCAAGGGCGACAGGCCTCGCCGCACGCTGAGCCAGATCAGCCCGATCATGATCGGCAGTATGAGCAGCGCGGGAAGCAGAAGACCCTTGATGACATCGCCGACCAGGCGGTCGCGGATTTGGACGCTGTCGCCGACCATGACGCGCACGCCAAGTGTTTCATTCTCGACGGTATAGACCCGCCACGTCTCGCCATCGATCACGCTTTCCGAGAACCCTTCTGCCTTGTGCGTAAGACGCGTCTCCGGTGCCCCCTCGGATCGCCCGACCAGCGTGCCGTCGAGTGACCAAATCTGACAGGAGAGCTGGCGCTCGTAGGGTCTTCCACCGACGTCGAACACTGGCTGGACGTCGCTCGCCATGCCTTCGGTTGCCGCGATCTCGATCCTGTGATCCGTCAGGAGCGAATTGACCATGCGCGCGGCTTCCGTAAGGCGCGCGTCGAGAACGCGTTCCACCTCGGCTTGCGTGCTGAGATAAATCCACACAACAGCCGACAGCCAGACCGCTCCTGTCGCGGCAACCAGGATGACGATGAGACGCGCCCTGATCGAGGTCATGGCCGCTCCTCGCAAAGACGGTAACCCAAGCCGCGCACGGTCTCGATGAAGTCGGGCCCCAGTTTGGAGCGAAGGTGGTGGATGTGCACTTCGACGGCATTGCTCTCGACCTCTTCCTGCCATCCATAAAGCGCTTCCTCGAGCGCGCTTTTGGCGACGACCATGCCTGGCCGCTCCATCAGCGCCCGGAGCACGGAGAACTCGCGGCGCGTGAGTTTTACGGGTTCGCCCCCATTAGTCACGGTCAATTGCGCCGGGTCGAGCACCGCGGTCCGCCACTCCAGAACCGACGAGGCCCGGCCCGAACCCCGGCGCGCGATGGCGCGTATCCGTGCCGCAAGTTCATCCAGATCGAACGGCTTTCCCAGATAGTCGTCGGCGCCGGCATCAAGGCCCGAGATCCGGTCCGATACCTGATCGCGCGCGGTCAGGAGGAGGACTGGTATGCGATCCTTCCTTCGTCGCAGCGTCGCCAGGACATCGAGACCGGAGCCGTCCGGCAACATGAGGTCGAGCACGATCGCTTCATGGCTTTGCGCATGGACCGCGGCCAGCGCGTCCTCGCATGTCGATACGGCGTCGACGGTGAAGCCAGCAAGCCCCAGGCCGACGGTCAAGCCGTCGAGCAACATGGGATCATCTTCTACCACAAGTATCCGCATGTTTCTTGGCGCCTTCAATTCGCTGTCTGAACGCCAATCTGCAATCCCGGCTTAAGGCTGCCTTAAGCTGGCGATTGGATTCGGCAACCCACGGACAGGTCCTGCCTATGCAGGCAAACAGGCAGTCGAGGGCGATAGTGAGACGGTTTCTGACATTTCTCGCTCTTTTTGCGGCCTTTGCCGGTTTCGCGCGGGCCGAACCACTTCCTGTCGACGAGGCATTCGAACTGAGTGTCACTCGGAGTGACGAAGGCGCGCTCCGCTTTCAATGGGCAATCGCCGACGGCTATTACCTCTATCGCGACCATATCGGCGTGAGGGCCAGCGACGGCGGGACCGCTGTTTCGATCGAGACGCCGGCCGGCGTTCGCAAGGACGATCCCGGTTTCGGGATCATGGAAGTCTATTACGGCAGCGCCAGCGCCACCGTCGCCGAGCCCGGCGAAGCGCCGCTCGAGCTGACCTACCAAGGCTGCCAGGTAGACGGCATCTGCTATCGTCCAGAGACGCGGATCATCGATCCGCTGTCGCTTGAGGTGACCAATCCTTCACCCACTACAGCGATGCCCGCCTCGATATGGGTCGACGCAGGCCAGCCGTCGGCGTCCATGGCCATTACCGCCGCAGCGCCCCCTACATTCGAACTTGCGGCAGACGAAGGACTGGTCGCCTCGCTCCTGGCGGACGGCGGTTCGGTATGGGTCATCGCCGGCTTCCTCCTATTCGGCCTGTTGCTCGCCTTCACGCCCTGCGTCTTTCCGATGTATCCGATCCTCGCCGGCGTGCTGTCTCGCCAGGGCGATAGGCTGACGCCGCGACGCGGCTTCACGCTCTCCGCGATCTATGTCCTCTCGCTCTCGCTCGCATTCGGATTGATCGGGGCTGCCGCGGGTTGGTCGGGCCAGAACCTGCAGATGGCGTTGCAGTCCCCCTACACTGTCGGCGCGGTCGCGCTGGTCTTCGTGGCGCTTGCCCTCTCGATGTTCGGCTTGTTCGAATTGCAGCTGCCGTCCGCCTGGACGAGCTGGATCGCAGGCAGGACGGGCGACATGGGCGGATCAAAACGCTCCGTCGCAATGCTCGGCTTCTCCTCCGTGCTGATCGTCGGCCCTTGCGTCACCGCGCCTCTGGCCGGAGCGCTGCTCTATATTGCGCAAACAGGGAATGTGGCGCTTGGCGCGACGGCGTTGTTTGCGCTCGGGATCGGGAAGGGCATTCCGCTCATGGTGCTCGGCACGCTTGGCGGAAGGGCGCTGCCTCGCGCCGGCGCTTGGATGAATGCCGTCAAGCAGGTTTTCGGCTTCGGCTTTCTTTCGACTGCGATCTGGATGGCGACACCGCTTCTCCCGGCGGGCGTGGACCTTGCCCTTTGGGCGGCCTTGCTGATCGCGCTTGGGGCATTCGCCTTCAACGGCCCGAAGACGGGCCGGACTGGTTCCGTCGCCACAAGGGCCATCGGCCTCGTGGCATCGATCTACGGCATTATCCTGCTGGTCGGGGCGGCTTCCGGCTCGACCGACCCGCTGAAGCCGCTGGCAGTGCTGGCCGGCCGATCCGGACCGGACGCCGCGCGGGAACTCGCCTTCGCCGATGTCTCTTCGATCCCAGGTCTTCAGACGGAACTCGCCGCGGCAGAGGGCGATAAGCCTACCTTGGTCTACTTCACCGCCGACTGGTGTGTCGCCTGCGTCACGATCGAACGCTCGGTGCTCAAGGATGAAGGCGTGCGACGCAGCCTCGGCGACTTCAACCTACTCAAAGCTGACCTTTCAAACCTTGATCAGGTCAATGGCGAGCTGATGACGCAGTTGCGGGTCGCCGGGCCGCCGACAATGCTCTTCTTCGACAAGGCCGGACGCGAGACCCCGGGAACCCGTCTCGTCGGCAATGTAACGGCCGACAGGCTGACGCAATCCGCCAATATCGCGGGAGGCCTCTGATATGGGCGCTGTGACCATCGGCCCGCTGGTGGTGGCCGCCGACCGTTTCGCTGTGGTGCTGGGCATTTTCGCCTTCATCGCGGTGACGACGGTGCTTGCCCGGCGGATCGATCCTCGGTTTCAAGCTTGGTCGGGATGGGTTCTGATCGGCGGGATCGCGGGGGCGCGCCTCGGCCATGTCGCGATCCACTGGCGCAATTTCGCCGAGGAGCCCTGGCGCGTCATCGCCCTGTGGGAGGGCGGCTTTTACTGGCCGACCGCCGTCGCCGCCATCATTCTGCTCGTCCTCTTCGCGCTAAAGACCGCGCGGCAGCGCCTCTGGTCAGTGCTTCCGCTCGCGGCGGCGCTGGTGATCTGGAACACTGCCTGGCAGCTCACCGGCGGCACCCAGGCGATCCCGCTTCCCGGCATAGCCTTCTCCACCATGGCCGGCGAGCCTCACGCCCTCGACGCGACCGCGGGCAAGCCGAAAATCATCAATCTCTGGGCGACCTGGTGTCCTCCCTGCCGTCGCGAGATGCCGATGATGGCTGAGATCGCGGCGTCATCCAGCGCGGTCGACTTTGTTTTCGCGAACCAGGGCGAGGATCGGCAGGCGATCGCACAATATCTATCCGGCGAAGGACTCGAGCTGGACACCGTCATTCTCGACGCGTTCAGCGAACTGTCCCGGCACTACGGCGCGCCAGGACTTCCGGCGACGCTCTTCATTGGCGCGGACGGAATCCTGCGTCACGCCCAGATCGGCGAGATTTCGCGCGAAACCCTTCAATCCAACATCGCCCGCCTGACCGGGGGCAACTGAGGAGATTCCTTTTGCCGTACCGAGACTATCCGAAACGTCGCACCCCCGTCGCCGTTCTTCTCCGCGTATCGATGCTCGTAGCCGCGCCCTTCGCGGTCGCGGCCTGTTCGCCCACGATGCAGTCGTCCGATAAATCTGTTCTTGCGGCGGCGCCCGCGCCCGCGCCGGCCTATGGGAGCATGTACGGTGCCATCAACGACAATGGCACAATCATTCCGGCCGTCGACGTCAGCAAGATCGACAAGCGCAATCTCCGCCAGGTCGTCGACTACGACACCGACGAGCCCGTCGGTACGGTCGTGGTCGATCCGCATGCACGTTTCCTCTACCTCGTGATGCCGAATGGCAAGGCGATGCGCTACGGCGTGGGCGTCGCCAAGGCGGGGCTCGAATTCGAGGGTGAGGCCGACATTTCCCGAAAGGCTGCCTGGCCGAGCTGGACGCCGACGCAAAACATGATCGAGCGCGAGCCCGAACGCTATGCACCTTTGGCGGGTGGCGTGGAGGGCGGTCTCAAAAACCCTCTCGGCGCAAGGGCCCTTTATCTCTACCAGAACGGCGAGGACACGCTTTACCGCATCCACGGCACCACCGAGCCGTGGTCCATCGGCAAGTCGGTCTCGTCCGGCTGTATCCGCCTCTTCAACCAGGACATCATCGACTTGCACAGCCGCGTGCCAAAAGGCTCGCGTGTTGTCGTTCTCGATGCCGCGCAATCAGGAAAAGGAGAAATCAAAAATGAACCGTCGTGAACTGCTCGCCGCCTCTGCGGCCTGCGGAGCAAGTCTACTGCTGCCTGCCGGCGTGGTCCTCGCGCAATCCATGCCGACGGTCGAAGAGGTGCTGTTCGATCCTCAGATACCCGTGCTCGGCAATCCGGACGGCGATGTCACCATCGCCGAGTTCTTCGACTACCAATGTCCGTTCTGCAAACGCGGCCATCCGGATCTGATGATGGTGGTCGAAGATGACGGAAAAGTCCGCCTCGTCATGAAGGATTGGCCGATCTTCGGCGAACCCTCCGTCTACGCTTCGAGCCTGGTGCTTGCCCTGGCGGGGGACGTGAAATATGCTGACGCGTTGCACGCCCTGATGGCCACAAAGGGGCGCCTTGAAAAGACCGAGGTGGATTCGGTGCTGGCGAAGGCAGGATTCGACCCTGCCGCCCTTGTGGAAGCCTACAGGAAAGATCCCGCCCGCATCGACGCTATTGTCGCGCGCAACATGGATCAGGCCAACGCCTTCGGCTTCAACGGCACGCCGTCGTTCATCATCGGCACGAAGATTTTCCACGGCGCGATGGATGCGAAGGCGCTCACGGACGCAGTGGCGCAAGCGCGCGCGGGATAGACGCGAGCACCGACTCCGGGAACCATCGCGTTTCTAGTTGGTTGCCAGTTCGCCCGGGGCGTTCGCAAGGATAGTTCACGCCGATATAGGGGCGAGTGTGCTTTCCGCGCGCGGACAGAGGCGCTCGGAGTAATTTCGTACAACCACTCGGAAATAGAGGAAAAATACTATGACGAATAGATCGGGGTCGCCTTCGAGTTACACGATCAACAGGGTCATTTCCGGAATCGACTTCGACAAGGCTGTGACCAGAACCAGGGAGGCCTTGTCGGAAAAGGGCTTTGGGGTGCTGACGGAAATCGATGTCAAGGCGACGCTCAAGAAGAAAATCGACGCCGATGTCGACGACTACCTCATTCTCGGCGCCTGCAATCCTCGGATGGCCCATGAAGCAATGAAACTCGAGCCGCGGGTGGGCGCGATGCTTCCCTGCAATGTCATTTTGAGGGCTGTTGGAGATAGCGAGGTGGAAGTCAGCGCCATTGATCCGGTCGCATCGATGACTGCGATCGACAACGACGAACTCAAGGCAGTCGCAGCTAAAGTCCGCGAACTACTTCGTTCGGCTGTCGAGGCCATATGACCGATGCCGAACCGAGCACTTAATCCAGCGCAATCTTGTCGCGTCGACTTTCGACCACGTTAAAATTTAGCAACGACGTTTTATCGGCTTCTGGCGGTCGGCAAAATCGCGAGTTTTTCCGCGCCTTGCCGTCAGCCGATTCAAAACGGCGCAGCAAACTCTTGCATAAGGGCAAGAGTTTTCTGCCCGCTCTAGCCGCGATCGTCGCCACCGGTTTGACAGCCGCCGTCAAATTGAAATTGGTGGCTGCTCGCCTCCTGGGCCCCACGCAAGTGCAGTGCGCCTGATTCGGTATCACGAAGGCAGGCATACCCCCACTGGGCGGGAATCTCGTCGATCACTGCCAAATGAAGGGGTCGGTTCCGGTAGGGGGCGAAATGACACCCTACCTCACTTGGGCATGGGCTCCGGTTGATCAAGCTTTTCCGGCCCAAGAGACAAGTTCCATCCGCTCTACCTGGCTCAGGATCCGACCACCTCCTTTGCCGAGACGATTGTTCGGGACGCTACGAGAAAAGTGCCGAGCGCTTGCTCCTTGAGGAGGAGCTTGATCGATACTCGATTTCAGCGGTGAATCCGCGACCGCTCTTCCTGCTGGACCTGCGTAATGAGGCAGCCAGCCTGCTTGGCGTATCTACCGACGCCGTGCGCGAGCCTGCGCCTTCAGCTCACGCCGCCAGCCCGCAACCCGGCGCTCGACGTGACGAAGACTGAGCACCACTCCATGCTCGGCCGCCAGTTCCTGGCGGATGACATCGGCGTTGCCGCCGTGCCGGAAGAACCGCTCACGCAGCCAATCCAGCGCCGAGCGCCGCGCCGGCTGCCGGAATGCCGTTGTTCCACCCTGGCGAAGATATCGTCGCACCGTGTTGCGTGCGCAGCCGAACTCGCGCGCAAGCGGCTTGGCTCCCCAGCCAATACCATGCAGACGCATCATCGCCGCCACCTCGTCGAGCTGCAGAATCTCCTCTCCCTGGGTCATTGATCCACGCGGGACAGAGTGGCCGGAATCCATAGTCATCATCATCCCCTCCTCGTCACGAAGAGGGGGTCAGTTCCTCGTGTCGGAAGGGGGTCAATTTCTCACGTCGCCCGACAGCCTTCGTCGATCATGCAGCGGCCGAGGCTCTCGTCCGACAAAGTCCAAGCCCGTTTCGAGCATGCCGACCGATGCAGCACTGAGACGCGCTACTACATCTCCTCCGCGCCCCTCTACATCGAATGCCTCGCCACCGGAGCACGCGTTCACTGGGCCGTCTAAAGCATGCGCTGGCTGCTCGATGTCGTTTTCAAGGACAATCTGTCGCGCTATCGCACAGGAAACGGCGCTAAAAACATGACCGCCATCCGCCGCCTCGCATTCGCCAACAAGACAAAAGGCAGCGTAAAGAGAAAGCGCAAGGCCGCAGGATGGAACACCAATTTCCTCCTCCAAATCCTTCAACGAAAATGACCGTTCACCTCGATCCCGGGCCAGGGCGTAGCTGCTTTCCTTGCTTGGCAAATCATTGGCGGGAGGGCATTGTCTGCCCTTCCGCCTACCGGGCTGGAGAAATTTGCTGGCCCCAGACCGGCCCGATTCAAACAATGGAGTTGCTCACGCCCTGTTCCGGCAATGATTACGCCTTCTCCGAAACCGTAGCGGCCGCGGTCGACGCCGGCGCCAACGTCGTCAGATCGATCAGGGACTCTATAGATTATAGCATTGAGGAACTGGCGCCGACATGCGGACGGGCAATCAGAGAGATCACCGACCTCGAAAGCGGCACCGACGCCGATCCGATCAAGCTCCGTCGCATTGCCGCCGCCCTGCGATTGCCAGAAGATGCCTTGCTTTGATATCCGACGCAGAGGGTCGGTGACGCGCTCGTAGCTCAATTGGATAGAGCTCCAGACTTCGAATCTGGCGGTTGCAGGTTCAAGCCCTGCCGAGCGCATCAGATGCTTGAGGACCACACCGCGATATCGCGTGCATGTTAACGGTGTTGATCGGGAATATGGTATTGGCGCCGATCAGCGCGCATTGCGATGGCACGGTGCAATTGGACGAGAGTGGTCTCCCGTCTGCACTGAACCGAGCCCACCGCAAGCGGATTGTGTCCGCTTGACGCCGAGGCAGGAAATCGAATTGGAGAAGTAAGTTGTATGAATCCGGTCTCATAGACTCGCCCGAGCCGCGTCGGCTGACCATGGCCGTCGTGCTGCTGCTTTTGGCTGCTATGGTGGTGTCTAGGATACATGCTCAAGGGCTGCGGAGTTCCGAAACGATCGACAAGATTATCGGCTCCGAGGTGCAGGAAGAACAGATGGAAGCCGCCGTCGAAATGGATCGCGTTATCAGAGCGATCGAAATGACTGCGGACAACATAAGCACCCGGCGCAAGACGACAGCGCTCGACAAGATCGACATCGTGTTTCTCCCCGATGCCGCGGCGACCGCGGGTGGACCGCCTGCGGCAATCTCCGCGAAGCTCGAGGAGCACAAGGAAGAGATCATCCAACTTCGACAGGAGCTTGAGGGCAATGCGATGCTCTACCGCGCCATCGATTCCCGGCAGATCCTGCTTCACGACATTCTGGCGGTCGAATTCGTCGGCCGCGATGTCGTGATCTATGCGGCGACAAAGCCGGCGAACTGATCGCCGGACCGCCGGCATATCCCCAAGCGCGGCTGCGCATCTGGATGCTTGCCATGCCCAGCGCTCGTCCGCGTCACCCCGGGACGATCTTGGAAATGCCGGACAACTCAGTTGTGCAACAGCTTCGGCAAGGTGCCCACCCGATTGAAACGCTTAGCGGGACTCCGGCGCGGCGACAACGACCTTAAGTCAACGGGCGTACGACATTCGCGCGATTGAAATCCGCAAGCAAAAAGCCACGATGCGCGATCTGCCGGTCGTCCTGCGCGCGGCAGTGCTGATCGGCGCGTGGTTGGACATCGAGGTGCCGCAGCATGGTAAAGGCTGGCGTATCCTGCCGCTCTCCCCGCCACCGATTTGACGGTGCCGCTTCGAATCGCAATTGGGGGCTGCTCGCCTCCCGGGGACCCAGCCAAGTGCAGCGCGGCTGGTTCGGTATTACGAAGGCAAGCATACCCCCGTTGGGCGGGAACTCGCCAATCACTGCCAATGATCGGCTGCAAGGCGCCGACGTTGCGTGATGGGTGTAGAAGACAGATCACGATCACTTGATCCGAGAGGGGTTCGGCTTGGTGAATATCTGGCGGAGCCTGCGGCATTTGCCGGCTGCCGGGGAGGTTATTGTCATCCTGCCGTCATCCTGAGTTTCTAAGTTTCAATGGATCAGCAGAAATCCAGCGCGAGAGATCCGATGAAAATGTTCAAACTTGCAACCGCCGCCGGCATTGCCGCCGCATTGATGTTCGGCAGCGCGCAGGCCGCCGAAATCTCGGGCGCGGGAGCGACCTTCCCTTATCCGATCTACGCCAAATGGGCGGACGCCTATAAGAAGGAGACCGGCAACAGTCTCAACTACCAGTCGATCGGCTCCGGCGGCGGCATCAAGCAGATCAAGGCGAAGACCGTGACTTTCGGCGCCACCGATGCCCCGCTCACCGGCGAGGATCTCGCAAGTTCGGGCCTTGTCCAGTTTCCGATGGTGATGGGTGGCATCGTGCCGGTCGCGAACATCGAAGGCGTCGAGCCCGGCGCACTTGTGATCGACGGTGATACGCTCGCCAAGGTGTTTTTAGGCGAGATCACGAGCTGGGATGATCCGGCTCTCAAAAAGCTCAACCCTGACGTCGATCTTCCCTCGGCGGCGATTGCCGTTGTTCACCGCTCGGACGGTTCGGGTACAACGTTCAACTTCACTGACTATTTGTCCAAGGTGAGCGCCGACTGGAAGTCGAAGGTCGGGTCGGCGACCTCCGTCGAATGGCCGGTCGGTATTGGCGCCAAAGGCAATGAAGGCGTGGCCAACAACGTCGGCCAGACGAAGGGCTCGATCGGCTATGTCGAATATGCCTACGCCAAGCAGAATAGCCTCGCCCATTTAAAGATGGTCAACAGGGACGGTCAGATTGTTGCCCCCGCGATCGGAACGTTCCAGGCCGCAGCCGCGAACGCTGATTGGTCATCGGTTCCAGGCTTCGGCGTGATCCTGACGAACGAGCCTGGCGGCGAGTCTTGGCCAATCACCGCCGCCACCTGGATTCTCGTCTATGAAAAGCCGCAGGACCCGACGGCGACTGCCGAGGCTTTGAAATTCTTCGCCTGGGCTTACGAGAATGGCGACGCGATGGCCGACGAGCTCGACTACATCCCGATGCCGGATAACGTCGTGGAACAGGTTAAGCAGGCGTGGACAAAGGTCTCGGACGGATCAGGCAAGCCGGTGTTCTCCGCCAAGTGATCCCGCGTTTCCTTCCCGCACGCGCAGTGGCAAAAAAAGCCGCTGCGCGTGCGGGGTCACTGCCGCACGAATCCGATGACATGATCACCGCGGACCGTCACCGCGCACGCGCGCTCCAGCGCTTCCGGACTGGCGACGTCGTTTTTCACAATGTGACGCGCTCCGCCGCCGTCATGGTCCTCATCATCTTGGTCGGCATCATCGTCACTCTAGTCGGCGGATCGTGGCTCGCTCTGTCCACCTTCGGCTTCGAGTTCTTGACGAGTCAGAATTGGAACCCTGTCACGGAAAAATTTGGCGCCGCTGCCCCCATCTACGGTACTGTCGTCACGGCGTTCATCGCCATGGTGATTGGCATTCCGGTAAGCATCGGCATCGCCGTTTTCCTGACCGAGATCTGCCCTGTCTCGCTCCGCCGCCCGATCGGCACCGCGATCGAACTCCTCGCCGGTATCCCCAGCATCATCTATGGTATTTGGGGGCTGTTCGTGCTGGCGCCTTTCCTCCAGCAGTTTGCGCAACCTTTTGTGATCGACCTGTTCGCCGGTGTGCAGGGGCTATCCGCCCTATTCGCCGGTCCCCCTTACGGGATCGGCATGTTTACGGCCGGCCTGATCCTCGCGATCATGGTGATGCCCTTCATCACGTCAATCACCCGCGATATCTTCGAGACAGTTCCGGCAGTGCTTAAGGAGGCAGCCTACGCTATCGGTTGCACCAGATGGGAAGTGGTCCGGCGAGTGGTGCTTCCCTATACGCGGGTCGGCGTGATCGGCGGGATTATGCTGGGGCTCGGCCGGGCGCTCGGCGAAACCATGGCGGTGACCTTCGTTATCGGTAACGCGCACCGGATATCGACGTCAATCATCGCCCCCGGCACGACCATTTCCGCTTCCATAGCGAACGAATTCACCGAAGCGGTCGGTGACCTCTACACTTCTGCGCTGATATCGCTTGGCCTCATCCTTTTTGTCATCACCTTCATCGTACTCTCCGCCGCCCGGCTGATGTTGCTGCGG
Organism: Mesorhizobium sp.; assembly: GCF_023954305.1. Taxonomy (NCBI): domain Bacteria; kingdom Pseudomonadati; phylum Pseudomonadota; class Alphaproteobacteria; order Hyphomicrobiales; family Phyllobacteriaceae; genus Mesorhizobium; species Mesorhizobium sp. The sequence continues at coordinate 402,480 of NZ_JAMLIG010000003.1, forward strand.
CTCGAGCAAAAAACAGGAAGCTGATCCGATGTCCCTGTACGACGCTCGGCGCCGTCGCAACGCCATGGCGCTCACCCTTTCCGTCCTTGCTGTCGTCTTCGGTCTCGGCTGGCTCATGCTGATTCTCGGAACGCTCTTGTGGGACGGTTTTTCGGGGCTCTCGCTTGAAGTGCTCACGAAGATGACGCCGCCGCCAGGAAGCGCGGGCGGTCTGCTCAATCCGATTATTGGAAGCTTGATCCTAACAGTGCTCGGCATCCTCATTGGCACCCCTCTCGGCATTCTCGCCGGGACATATATGGCCGAATACGGCCGGCATACGAAGCTGACCCTTGCGGTTGGCTTCATCAACGACATCCTTCTGTCGGCGCCCTCAATCGTGATCGGACTATTCGTCTACGAGATCATGGTCATGCCTATGGGTCATTTTTCGGCCTGGGCCGGCTCGGTCGCGCTTGCTGTGATTGTCGTGCCGGTCGTCGTCCGCACGACCACGGATATGCTGAACCTCGTGCCCGACAGGCTTCGCGAGGCGGCAACCGCCCTCGGCATGCCGCGTTGGCTGGTCATTCGTCATGTCGCCTATCGGGCAGCACGAGCCGGCATCGCCACAGGAGTTCTGTTGGCGATCGCACGCATCAGTGGCGAGACAGCTCCGCTGTTGTTCACGGCGCTCAACAACCAGTTCTTCAGCACCAACTTAAATGCGCCGATGTCAAGTCTGCCGGTGACGATTTTCCAGTTTGCATTGAGCCCTTATGAAGATTGGCAGCGTCTCGCCTGGTCGGGAGCGCTCATCATCACAATAGCCGTGCTCGCGCTGTCGATCGTGGCGCGCCTGCTGACAGCCCCCAGGAAACTACGATGAATGCCGGTGCAGACACAAAGACGGGAGACGTCCGGGAAAAGGTCTCGATCCGAGGGCTCGACTTCTTCTATGGCGGCTCGCGTGCACTCAGGAGCATCGATCTTTCACTCCATGAGAAAAAGGTGACTGCCATCATTGGACCGTCAGGTTGCGGAAAGTCGACGCTTCTGCGTGTCATCAACCGGATATACGCCCTCTATCCGCATCAGCAGGCGCGAGGCGAAGTTCTGCTCGACGGCGTCGACATCCTGAAGGCAAATCAGGACCTCAACGTCCTGCGCGCTCGCGTCGGCATGGTATTCCAGACGCCAACGCCGTTTCCCATGACAATATACGAGAACATTGCCTTCGGCATCCGGCTTTACCAAAAGTTGTCGCAAGCGGAACTGGCACAGCGCGTCGAGGCTGCGTTGGTGAAGGTCGCCCTCTGGGATGAGGTGAAGGATAATCTTCGCGCGAGTGGACTGAACCTGTCTGGTGGACAGCAACAGCGCCTTTGCATAGCGCGAACGATTGCACTTCAACCGGAAGTCGTGCTCCTGGATGAGCCCGCCTCGGCGCTTGATCCTATATCGACGGCCAAGATTGAGGAACTGATCGGAGAGTTGAAAACCGATTACACGATCGCCATCGTCACACACAATATGCAGCAGGCCGCGCGCGTATCCGACTATACAGCATTCATGTACTTGGGCGAACTCATCGAATTCGATGAGACCTCAAAGATATTTATGTCACCGGTGGACAATCGCACCCAGGACTACATTACCGGCCGCTTTGGCTGACGACGCGCGACGGAAGCGAGAGGCGATCGCCAACATCCCGCCGTCCATCGTGTGAACCCTTCAGACCCGACTGCCTACGCGAGGAACGATGAAGAAATCGTCCCTTAACGAAGCCTTGACCATCATCGCATAGCAGTGAGGACACTCGGATTACGACAGGCAGCATTTGGAGATGATGGTCGGCATGGCAGTCGAAGCCGAACAGCGCCGCGAACATCGTCAGCGCGTGCTGAAGGGCGCGGCGATTTTGACGGGAATCACGAATTCGGAAATTACGTGCACGGTGCGCAACATGCACAACAACGGCGCGGAAATCAGGGTGCCGCTCGACGCGCGCGTGCCGCCTGAGTTTCTGCTGTACGTCTCGGTTGATGGTATCGCCTATCAAGCGAGGGTTGCCTGGCGGGCTGGCGACCGGATCGGCCTGACATTTCACGGTACCGAGCCCAAGCCCCACTGGCATTACGGATAAACCGCGCAGGACCGAGATGGAGGTCGATCGGACGCCGGGTTCAATTGTTCCAGGCGCCCGCAGAGCGATGGGAGCTGGACGCGGACGGGAGCGGCACGGGGTCTATCTCTCGCGCAAGCGCGCTTCGATCAGCATATCGGGCGCGCAACATCCGGGTACGAACTTGCCGCATCAGCCGCCGGATTTCCTCGGCACGGGCACCGTCGCGCACCATGATCGCCTGAATGATCGGTTCGTTCAGCAGTTCATCAAGTGTCGGTTCTCGCGGATCCATTGTTCGCGCCTCTGCTTTGTCCCTCCAAGAGCATACTAGGCGACGACCATGACCTATCAATGTCGTTCCGATGACGATGCCACGCGGAGTGGAAACTTTGACGCGGGACTGACGCGCGGCTCCGCGAAGGAAAAGCCCCATGTCGCTTGCAGCGCTTCCAGTATACATTATGGGCTCCAAAAACTGACGCTAATCGTCACATGAGCGAAACCGAGCTGAAATTCCTCGTCGACGAAACGACGTCGGGTGACCTTTGGGCGCGCGTGAAAGCCTTGAAGCTGGCCAGTAGCAGCCGAAAAACAACAAGAACGCTCAGAAGCATCTATCAGGACACTTCCCAACATGCGCTGAGGAAGGCGGGGATTGCGCTAAGGCTCCGGCGCGACGGACGACGCTGGTTTCAAACCGTGAAGACCGGGGACAATTGCACGGTGGACTGTCGCAGGTTAGCGGGGTGAAGAACCCGGCTCCGGGCGGGCGGCTCTCTCTCGACGCGATTCCGGACGCGGCGGTCTGAACCGCCCCGGGTTTTCCGGAGGCCGTTTCGTTTGAGTCACGCGGCCATGGCTGGTTCTTCCAGCATGGCGTAGTAGCGTTCCTCGGCTTCCGCCGGGGGGATGTTGCCGATGGGCTCCAGCAGCCGGCGATTGTTGAACCAGTCGACCCAGGTCAGTGTTGCGAACTCGACCGCTTCGAAGCTCCGCCATGGTCCACGTCGATGGATGACCTCGGCCTTGTAGAGGCCGTTGATCGTCTCGGCGAGAGCGTTGTCGTAGGAGTCGCCGACGCTGCCGACGGAGGGTTCGATGCCGGCTTCGGCCAAGCGCTCGGTGTAGCGAATGCTGACATATTGAGAGCCCCTGTCGGAATGGTGCACCAGACCGCCACCATGGATGGGCCGCCGTTCGTGCAGGGCCTGTTCGAGAGCATCAAGGACAAAGCTCGCATGTGCGGTCCTGCTCACCCGCCAGCCGACGATCCGGCGGGCATAGGCATCGATAACGAAGGCCACATAGACGAAGCCGGACCAGGTGCTGACGTAGGTGAAATCCGAGAGCCAGAGGCGGTTTGGCGCAGGGGCATGGAAGACCCGGTTCACATGGTCGAGCGGGCACGGAGCCGCCTTGTCCTGCACCGTGGTGCGGATCGGCTTCCCGCGGATGACGCCGTGAAGACCGAGGTCGGCCATCAGCCGTTCGACTGTGCAGCGCGCGACGCCGAAGCCTTCGCGCAGTATCTGCCGCCAGACCTTGCGTGCCCCATACACCTCGAAGTTCTCGGCGAAGACGCGCTCGATCTCGGGCTTCATCGCAATATCCCGCTTCGCCCGCGCCGAAAGCTTCTCGGGATCGACGCGCTTGGCGACGTGGTCGCGGTAGGTCGACGGGGCGATCGGCAGCACCTTGCAGATCGGCTCGACCCCATGGACTTCGCGGTGATCGTCAATGAACGCGATCATCGTCTGAACGGGCGGTCGAGCTCCGCCTGGGCAAAATAAGCGGAGGCCTTGCGCAGGATCTCGTTGGCCTGCCGAAGCTCCCGATTCTCCCGCTCCAGCGCCTTCAGCTTCGAGGCCATGTCGGTCGGCACACCGGCTCGCTTCCCCGCATCCACCTCGGTCTTCTTCACCCACTCGTTCAGCGTCTGGCCCGTGCAGCCGATCTTGGCCGAGATCGACATGATCGCAGCCCAGCGGGAAGGATGCTCATGTTCGTGATCCAGCACCAGCCGCACGGCTCGCTGGCGCACTTCCGGGGAAAACTTGTTCGTCGTCTTGCTCATGATGGCTCCACCTTCTCAGGAGTTGGAGCCTCCGGCAAACCCGGGGCGGTTCAGTCCGGGACGCAATCATTCGTCACGTGAATGGCGAACTGCTTCAGCCCATCTGCGAGACCGTAATCACGCGGTCCGCCAGCGAGCTTGCTCTCAAGGATGGAACCCGCGCGGAGCTGGCGCTCGACGTTGGCGAGATCCACGCCGAAGGACGCTCGGCCGCGCTGCGTGAAGTGGAGATCGAACTCATCGAAGGCGGACTGGCCAGATTGTTCGACATTCCGCATGCGCTGTTTGCGGATGGAGGGCTGCGGTTCTCCCGGCTTACCAAGTCTGCGCGCGGCTATCTGCTTGCAGAGCAAGGATACGTCGATCCGCCACTCGTGCCCCGAAATGCCCAGGAAGTTGCGCTTGACCCGACTCAGAACGCTGAACGGGCGGCACGCGATATCTTTCGCGAGTGCCTGGGAGCTGCGCCAGGCCAACGAGATCCTGCGCACGGCGAGCGCTTATTTTGCGATGGCGGAGCTCGACTGCCGGTGACGTTGCCCCCAGGTTTTATCCAGTTCTGAGTTCGCTTCCGGCGGTGGTGGTGCCCTTGTGGGCGGGTGAAGCGGCGGGCGCTGGCGCGGAGCCATTGGCGTAGCGCTGCGCGAGTGACTGTCGCGGAGTGAAGGTGCTGGCGACTCGTCCGGTGTCTGCCAGGCGATCTGGGAGTGTGGCCGGGCGGTGTTGTAGTCGGAGCGCCACAGGGCGATGGAGACGCGCGCCTGGGCCAGCGAGGTGAACAGCGTCTCGTTGAGCAGTTCGTTCCGCAGCCGACCTTTGAAGCTTTCGATGAAGTCGTTATCCGGCATGTTGTTTTCGGTGCCAGCGTTGGCTTGGTCGTTAGGTCGGATAGTCTTGGCGCATCCGGGCCACGGGGCACCGGGAGCACGCAAGTGCGGGCAGGCCGTCGTATGCAGATGAGCTGAGAGTTCGAGCACGTTATCTGGCCGCCCCTACGACTCGCCCGGATGCGCTGCGAGCGCGGATCCGTATTTGTCGTGTTGCCCGCTGGCTCCCTATTCGTGACCAACGATGGAGGGAACCGTGCGTATTATCGGCATGGACATACACCGCGTTGCCGACGAGGTCGTGTCGTTGCTTGACGGCGAGATCGTCAAGCTCGGGCGCGTTCAGATGGTGCGCGACAAGCTGGAGGAGTTCGCCAGGAAGGAACTCACACACGACGATCATGTGGTGATCGAAGCGACCGGCAATGCCGCGGCCGTGGCTGAAGTGCTGTCGCCCTACGTGGATCGGATCGTGATCGCCAATCCCAAGCAGGTGCATATGATCGCCCATGCGAAGGTGAAGACCCACACGATCGACGCGACTGTCCTAGCGAAGCTCTACGCCTCGGGCTTCCTGCCGGAGGTCTGGATCTCAGACCCGGAAACGCTTGCGCTTCGAAGGCAGGTTACCAGGCGGACGCAGTTGGTGCGCCAGCGTTCGAGGTTGAAGAACCTGATCCAGTCGATCCTCCACGCCCACCTGATCCCTCCGTGTCCGCATGGCAATCTGGTCGGAACCAGCGGACGCAAGTGGCTGGCGAGGCAGATCTTGCGGCGCAGCAATCAACGTGAGAGTGCAGCGACAATCAGGATGAGAATGCCGGCGTCTTGAGACGCAGGAGGGCGTAGCCCGACCGGAGATTCAAGACGCCGGCGGCGATGGGTTCAGGGCATCGTCTTGTGATCGCGGTCGACCGGGTATGCCGGTGGTTTTTCCGATTGGAGGAATCACTTTGTGCCCGGCCGTCACGTAACCGATCGCCAGATGAGGTTTTTGCATGAAGTTCCGGCAGACCCACACGACGGCCGTCGCGGCGGCGAATGCGTCGATCAGCGCGGCCACAGCCTATCGCATCGAGAAGGATTCGAGGTTGCCCTCGCAGAGGAAGGTTCAGCGCCAGCGCCGCCGTCCGATCCACTCGCCTACATTTTCGACGCCGGGATCGTGCCGCTGCTGACGGCGGCGCCCGCCATCCGGCCAATCGCAATCTTCGAGGAGATGCTGAGGCGTCACCCCGAACTCGGTGCCGGCATTCGCCGCACCATAGAACGCCGTATTCGGTCCTGGCTCGCGATTCACGGCGAGCAATAGGAGGTCATCTTCCGGCAGATGCATGAGCCAGGCCGGCTCCGACTGTCAGACTTCACCGACATGGGCAGCGCCGGCGTTACCATCGCGGGTCAGCCGCTCGATCACCGGCTCTATCACTTCCGGCCCGCCTATTCCGGATTGGAGCATGCCCATGTCGTGCTCGGCGGCGAGAGCTTCGTCGCGCTCGCCGAGGGACTGCAGAACGCGCTCTGGTCGCTCGGCGGTGCGCCGCGAGAGCACCGCAGCGACAGTCTGTCGGCGGCATTCCGCAACCTGGACAAGGATGCCCGCGCCGACCTGACGCGCCTCTACGAGGAACTCGTCGCCCACTACGGCACGACGGCCACCCGCAACAATGCAGGCATCGCGCACGAGAACGGTTCCATCGAAGGATCTCACGGATACCTCAAGCGCGCCATCAAGGACGCGCTGCTGATGAGGGGCTCGGGCGACTTTGACAACCTGGCTGCCTATCGCCACTTCGTCGACGAGATCGTCAGTCGCTGCAATGTCCGCCATTCCAAGCGCATCGCCATCGAGCGCGCCGAACTCCAAGAACTGCCCGTCCGGCGGACATCCAACTACGAGGAGGTCACCGTGCGCGTCACGTCATCGGGCGGCTACACGCTGCGCAAGGTATTCTACACCGTGCCCTGGCGGCTGATCGACCACCGCCTCCGGGTGCGCCGTTCGACGATCGGCTGGATATCTTCATCGGCGGAACGCAGCTCCTGACCCTGCCGCGCGGGCGGGCCTCGCCATCCGGCAAGCACGACCAGGTCGTCAACTACCACCATGTCATCCATTTCGCTTCGCCGCAAGCCGATGGCGCTTCTGAACCTCGTCTATCGCGACCAGCTCTTCCCGCGCGAGGCATATCTACGAACCTTCGATATGCTCATGGATTGTCTGCCGGAGAGGCATGTATGGACGTATATGGACCCCGCCCTATTGCAACAGGTCGGTCACAACTGCTGACGTATATCCGGCTTCCTGATGCGGCTGGACAACTTCGTCGCCGCGAGCCCCGATGGATTTTCGCGCGCTTCCACCTCATTGGCCCCTAGACATTGGCCGAAGCCAAGCCGGTCCACACACCAGGTTCGGGAAGCGACGGAATGACCGTTTCACCATCTCCTGCCATTTTGCTGCAATTGCCGGGGTGAGACCTCCTTCTGCTATTCTTCGTTTGCCCCTTCGCCTCAACCTGCTTTGACCGACGGTGCGGGCTCGTAGAATGCGCCGCCCGAGAGCATGGCCCATACGATCCTCGCATTCTTATTGCGAGCGCGACAGCAGCGATGTTCGGATGTCGCCTTTGACGCAGCTTACCGAGCCAGAGGCTTCGTGGATCCTGCTTGCCGGCTGCTTTGCCGAGCGCAGCGCGAGCGCCATGGATCATCAATGTGCGCAGATAGCGATCACCGCGTTTGCTGATACCGAACAGGCGGGCTCGCCCTCCACTGGATCGTTGTTTCGGCACCAGGCCGCGCCAGGCCGCGCCAGGCCGCGAACTGGCGGCCGTTTCTTGAGGCACGTTCAATCGCCCACGGCAGCGATCAAGGCGGTTGCCGTCACAGGACCGATGCCTTCGATCTTTCCAAGCCGCTGGCAATGCTCCCGGGTGCGGAAGATCTCCCCCTAACCGCCGAAGCCGTGACGGAGACGTGGATACCACTGCGCATCCCGCAATGTCGCACATCGCCTCATCCCGGGGAATCCCGTCAGGCCTCGTCTGTCCCGATCAATCCACTAGCGGGAACCGTTCCTGCCCTCACTGCTTCTTACGAAACGGTATTCCCGGCGTAAGACCCCGGTATGGCTCTTTTCATAGAAGCCATATGCCGGGAGCGGACCTGTGGTCGCAAGACTTCCGACTTCTTTGCAAGCGCCCCGCCTGCTTGCCAGCCTGGAGACCAAAATCATGAAAACTCTCATTCTCGGTGCCGCCCTTTCGACCGTCGGCGCCGCCAGCGCAAACAACTCATCGGCTTACGCAGCCAGCGCCGTTCCGTGTAAAGACATGCTCAAGGAGGTTCGATCAACGATGGAAACCGCGAAGCTCAGCGATGCGGACAAGGCCAAGGTCAGCGAACTCGAAGCCGAAGGCGTCGAGCGTTGCGACGCCGACGACGGCCAGCGAGCCGACGGCTTCTTCGCCGAAGCTTTGAAGATCATGGGCAAGTAAGCCTGCAAACCCCGACCTTCGAAGCTCAAAGGAGAATTCCAATGCCGACGCCGGCAATCGAAAGCGCGCCGATCCAGTTCAACAGGGTGCCGAAGGTCACGGTCGACTTTTGGCTCATCAAGCTCATGGCCGTTACCATGGGCGAAACCGCTGCCGACTATTTGGCGGTCAATATGGGACTTGGCCTTACGGCCACGTCCCTCATCATGAGCACGGTGCTTGCCGTCGCAATCGCTCTCCAGTTCGCACAGAGGCGTTATGTGCCGTGGACATACTGGATCGCTGTCGTCCTCGTCAGCGTTGTTGGCACATTGATTACAGACAATCTGGTCGACAATTTCGGCGTTTCACTCAGCACCACCGCGATCGTCTTTAGCGTGGCTTTGGCGGCAACATTCGCCGTCTGGTATACGTTTGAGAAGACACTGTCGATCCATTCCATCTTCACGACCCGACGCGAGATATTCTACTGGACCGCGATTCTGCTGACGTTCGCACTTGGAACCGCAGTGGGCGATCTGGTGGCGGAATATTTCGCTCTGGGTTACCTTGTGACAGGGCTGCTGTTCGGCGCCGTCATCGCCGCGATAGCCTTCGCCCACTATGTTTTGAAGATCGATGCGATTCTCGCCTTCTGGCTCGCCTATATCCTTACCAGGCCTCTTGGCGCGTCGTTCGGCGATCTTCTTTCACAACCGTTGGAATATGGCGGTCTCGGCTTCGGGACCACCATTACCAGCGTGATTTTCCTGGTCTGCATCGCCGCGACCGTAGTCTACATGTCAGTAACTCACGATGGCAGCGAAGCTTCGGCCAATCTGCCGGACCGAGTTCCGGCGAATTCGAAGGTTTGAGCGGACAGGCATTCAAATGCAAGCAGGGCGGACAGTTCGAGAGACAGCCCGTCCTGCATTTTGGTTGGTAATGTATGACGATATTCACCGGGATCGGGGACGTGAGCGCCAACTTTCCACTCAAGAAGACTGACTGGCCAGGGACCGGTAAGCTGCCGCTAATCTTGAGCCTCGCGTGCACCGGCCGATCAGCGGCGCAATTGCGGATCTCATCGCTGCCTTTTTGGTTACTTGGCTGTCAGGTTCCTCGCGCCCACTTAGTCATCCTGTGCACGACAGTTGCTGGTCACTCTTCGGGCGAGGTCCCCGTCACCGTCGTTGACCATCAAGGGCAATCCGGCAGCAGCAGAGCGGAGGCCGGGCTTCTTGTGGAAGGCCATATCCGAGACGCCCCACGCCTTCGCCGGGGCTAGGTTGTTGCGCGTGGCGAAGCTGCCATCGGCGCCGCTTGCCGCGGCGCTTGACCATAGAGGTCGATGTGGCGCTCCAGCATTGGCTACGGCTATCGGCGTGTACCCGTCCTGCTGACGCGCGAAGGCTGGGACATCAACATGAAGCGGACCTATCGCATTTACAGGGACTTGGGCTTGTAGCTCAGGAGTAAGACACCGAAGCGCCGGGTCAAGGCTAAGCTGAGAGAAGATCGTGCCGCAGCGGTTGGACCCAACGACGCATGGGCCATGGACTTCGTCCACGATCAGCTCGCCACAGGGAAGAAGATCCGCGTGCTGACGGTCGTCGACACGTTCACCGCTACGTGCAGGTGCTCGATCCCCGATTCAGCTACCGGGCCGAGGACGTGGTCCGGGCACTGGAGCAGGTCTGTCCGACGATCGGCTATCCGAAGACGATCCGCGTCGACCAGGGCTCCGAGTTCGTCTCCCGCGACCTCGATCTGTGAGCCTATGCGAAAGGCGTGGCGCTCGACTTCAGCCGGCTGGGGAAGCCGACCGACAACGCCTGCATCGAGGCCTTCAATGGTCGCTTCCAGACAGAGTGTCTGAACGCCCACTGGTTCCTGACGAGGTCCGCCCGCATGGGGCGATCGGGCACAAAGTGCCGATCTCGTTGATCAATCCCGATAGGCCACCAGCCCGCCATTGTGAAAAGGCCGGGAAACTCAACTTCCGGCGGTCCAGAGAATGGGACCGGAGCACATTCTTGGCGCATTGTCGGCCCCGATGGTGGCAGGCTTTGGAGGCAGTGGCATGATCCACCGTACCTGAAACCGCCGGGTCTCGCTCGCACAGTGTCACGATTCGTTTAATCAAATCAATATCTTGCCGTTTGTGGATGAAAACTAGACTAGTCTAAAGTGCAATTCGGCGGATTTGGGTGAAGGTCCTTTGGCCGCGTCCGGCTTCCCGCACGCGAAAGTCCGTCGAATTGGATTTCATTTTCTGAGTTTCGGAATGGCCGACGCGATCACTGGCTTCCCCGAAACCTCACTAGGCACGAGCCATCTGATCATAGCGACCTTCAACGCGTCGTTCACAACTAGGCACGAGATGAGCGCGTAGCCGAATATCGCGAGTATCTGCCACCAGGGCAAAGGCGCGAACCCCTTGAGCCCCACGAACGTCAGAACGGTGCCGATGACGGCGTCCGCGGCGAGAGCTGACATGAAGATTTTGCTCGGCAGGCTCGACCAGAACCAGCTGCGCTCTCGGGCCGACACGACCGAGAACACGGCGAAGTACAGGAGCATGAGAAAGCTGAACGTGTAGAGAGCGTCGTTGTTGGTCGCCAGATCGAATTTCGTCCAGCCGATCCACAAGAGGAAAAGCGTTTCGGCAACCATGGCGATGCCGAGAACGATGGACACGGCGATGAAGCCGCCAATGTTCCATGTCTCCGGATTCTTCGATGGTCTAACATTGTCCGTGGAGAGGGAGACTTTCGCGAAATCGGTCAGGAACACGAGCAGCAGCATCGCCAAGGCCGAGACCACGAACTTGCCCGTTACAAGAAATGCGATGGCCACGAAGGCAGCCTTCAGGATGGTTCGGCTTATCTTGTTGATGACCCAAGTGAGGATGCGCTGATAGATCGTCCGCCCCTGCTCGACCAACGTGATAATGTTGGTGAGGCCAGCGTCTGTAAGCACAACGCTCGCAGCGCCCTTGGCAACGTCCGTCGCGGTGGTGACGGCTATCCCCACCTCGGCCTGGCGCAGGGCCGGTGCATCGTTGACGCCGTCCCCCGTCATGCCGGTGACGTGCCCCGCCGCCTGCAAATGCTTCACCACGATATACTTGTCTTCAGGGTATACTTCTGCAAAACCGTCGGCGCCGGCGAATAGGTCGGCCGTTTCCGCGCCTTTTTGTGTGCTCGCGGCTTTCAAATCCGCGACGCGCTGGATCTTGGAGAGTCCGACACCTTGGCCGATCTCGAGCGCCACCGGGAGCGCATCGCCCGTCAGCATCTTCACCTGCACTCCCAGTTCATGAAGAGTTGCGATGAGTTGCTTTGCGTCCGGTCGCGGCGGATCGTAGAGCGCCACAAGTCCAAGCAAGACAGGCGTGGCGTTCTCGACGCCGCGCGCCACCGCCAGCGTGCGATAGCCCTTTGTAGCCGACGCGCTGGCGCGCGCATCCAGCGCCTCGACCGCGGGGGGCTGGAGCCCACAGACTTCGGCGATCGTCCGCAGGGCGCCTTTCATCACGCGCAGCCGCTGTCCGTTCTGCTCGAAAACGGCCTCCGTCCGACGGGTTTTCGCGTCGAACGGCGCGAAGGAAACGGGTGTGACGGCGGCAAGTCCGTCGAACACATGATGCGCGTTCGCCGCAGCGAGAAGGGCGAGATCGATCGGATCCTGGTTGGATTCTTGCGACGCGAGAGCGCCAGCGACCAAGACGTCGGTTTCCGTAGCGTGTTCCGACGGAATCACGCTCGTGACCGCCAGTTGGTTCATCGTGATCGTGCCGGTCTTGTCCACGCAAAGCACGTCCATTGTCGCGGCGTCTTCCGTAGCACTCAGCCGGGTGACCAAAACCCCACGCCGGGCCAGTTCCCTTGACCCGAAGGCCATGCTGACGGTAAACATGACCGGAAGGGCGACCGGCAACGCGCTCATCAGAAGTACCAGTAGGAGCGGGATCATTTCGAGCAACGGCGCGCCGCGGATCAGAGAAAGCATGAGCACCATGCCGAGAAGTGCGCCGACAATAACGAACAGCCAGCGCACGATCTTTGCCACGACCGCTTCGATATGAAGTTTCGGACGTGCTTCCTGAACCAGTTCCGTCGTGCGGCCGAAATAGGTTCGCGCGCCCGTCAGGATAACCACGCCATTGCCTTCGCCGCGCCGGACGATGCTTCCCGACGAGAGGACCTCGCCCGGCACTTTGTCCGCCTCTTTCGACTCGCCGGTTAGCGCTGATTGGTCCACGCTCATGGCGCCGGTGAGGAGTTTCACGTCCGCTGGAATGATGTCGCCTGGACGAACGCGGACGATGTCGCCTGGTACCAGTTCTCGGGCGGGAACCACTTGCCAGCGTGAATCACGAAGGGAACGGGCGTTGACCTGCAGGCGCTTGCGCAGGGCCTCTACTACTCCAGCGGCTCGCTGTTCCTGAGTGAAGCTCAGCATGGCATTGAGAATCAGCAGCGCGCTCACGACCGCGAGGTCGGTGTAATTCCCGAGCACGGCGGATAGAATTATGATCAGCTCAAGCATCCAAGCGGAAATCCCCCAGAACTTCTTCAGGAATTTCAGGGCCGGATGCCCCTTCTTTTCGGCGATTTCGTTGTAGCCGTGCTTCTTGCGCTGTGTATCGACCTCCGCGTGCGTGAGTCCGGTATCGGGATTTACGTGGAGCGCCGCGAGCGTGTCGGGAACTGCCGCGGTGGCGATGTTGGGGGCGCTTGGGGGCTCCGAGTGTGACGGTCGGACGTCGGAATCATTTGGGGGTGGTCTCATCGGGAATATCCTTTTCCAGCCCTTGTGAAAGTCACGCCAGTTTGTCTGGACCGCTCGTCCGTCGCTGTCGGGGTTGACATAAACGATGACGGCAGACGATACGTCCATTTCTATGGCTGTCATCGAGCCCTTTCAGAGCTACACCGCCGACGCGCTGTGAAGGGCGAACGCTCCATGTCGGAGTTGGCCACGGATTATGGCGTGCACCGGTAAAGTGATGGCCTGCGGCGTTTCGAATACGCTTAAGGCCGACTTCTGCGTCGAGGCACTGAACGAGACCACTAACGAGTTCGGCCCGCCGAGATCATGAATACTGACCAAGGCTCGCAGTCCACCTCCTTCGTCTGGACCGACAGGCTGAAGCGGGTCGGGACCCGGATCTCCATGGACGGCAAGGGACGCTGCCTGGACAGCCTCTTCATCGAGCGCCCGTCCCGGTCCCTGTAAAGCGGCCCTAGGTTTTCATTCTCAAAAGGCTGCTCGGAGATATGCTATCAGGTAGTGCGGGGGCGGTCTAAGGGGGGACTGCGCCCCGCGCTTTTGACGGCAGCCTATGCCATATCCTCTAAATAGTGGATGTGCGTGAACCTACCGTAAGACCGTATGTCCGCCTCTGCCGGTGAGGTGGTTCCCCCTACACTACGCGTCCGAGGGTTGCTCGGACGGTCTGGGCCGATCCTCACCACAGGAGGACGAGCCATGTCGGATTGTAGAGAAGCATTTGTCGGAATCGATGTCGCCAAGTTGAAGAACGCCGTCGCTATTGCGGAAGCCGGCCGGGAGGGAGAAGTTCGCTTTTTCGGCGAGGTCGATTCCTCGGATCAAAGCATGCGCCGCATTATCCAACGGATCGTCGGCAGATTCGATCGAGTCCATTTCTGCTACGAGGCAGGGCCGACCGGCTATGGTCTCTATCGGCTGATCCGCACGCTGGGCCATGAATGCACCGTTGTTGCACCATCGCTGATCCCGCGGAAGCCCGGTGATCGGGTGAAGACCAATCATCGAGACGCTATCTCTCTCGCCCGGCTATTGCGCGCCGGCGAGCTGACTGCGGTATGGGTTCCAGACGAAGGTCACGAGGCGATACGGGATCTCGTTCGCGCTCGGGCAGCAGCAGTTGAGACGTTGCGCGTCCACCGCCAGCAAGTGAGCGCATTCATGCTGAAGCACGGTCGGCTCTATCCCCGCAAGACGAGCTGGACGATGCGCTACCTTCGCTGGCTGCAAGAGCAGCGTTTCGATCATCCCGCACATCAGATCGCGCTCCAGGAGATGGTCGAGGCGGTGCGCGTATCGAAAGAACGGGTCGAGCGCCTGGAGCGCACGATTGAGGAGTTCGTTCCCGCCTGGTCTCTGGCGCCGCTCGTGCGTGCGTTGCAGGCATTGCGTGGAGTGAATCTGATCATCGCTGTAACATTCGTCACGGAAGTTGGTGATGTGAGCCGGTTCGAGAGCCCGCGTCAGCTCATGGGCTATCTCGGGCTCGTGCCGAGCGAGCGATCTACCGGAGATTCGATCAGGCGCGGCGGCATCACGAAGGCGGGAAACGGCCGCGTCCGTCACATGCTGGTCGAGAGCGCCTGGACCTATCGGCATCCACCGAAGGTCGGAAAGATGAAGCTATACCAGTTGGAGCAGGCACCACCGCGCGTGCGCGAGATAGCATGGAAGGCCCAGGTCCGACTGACGACCCGCTACCGAAAGTTGGCCGCGCGCGGCAAACGGACGACAGTGATCTGCACCGCGATTGCTCGTGAGCTGGCCGGCTTCATGTGGGCTGTCGCGGCGGAGGCGCGCGCGGCTTAATTCGTCGCCATAGCGGCGGCAACAACCTCGCTCATGGGCGGAGGCGGAACCACGGCAGGGGAATGTCCGTCAGACGGTTTGTGGCCGGCGAAGACCGACGCCCGAAGTAAGATCGGAACAGCCCCAGACGCATAATCGGTAATGCGGTAACCAACCCGCGCATCAGAGCTTGATCACCGACGACTTTCAGTTCCGCCTCCACCCATGCGCGACCATCAGAATGAACAGCCGTTCCTCGGATCGGGCGGCCTCATGCGGCCCAAACCTTGACAGCGGACATCAGAGCGGTGTTCTCAGGCCACGGCCTTGGTTTCTGGCTTCTCGGCATAGGCCTAAGGGAGCAGGTCGTCGATCTGGCTGTTGGGATGGCCGTTGACGACCTTGGTGATGATGTCCGTCAGGTAGGCCATCGGCTCGACGCGGTTGAGCTTGGCCGTTTATGGCCCCCACCTGCATCGCTTGATCCTGACGCTTCACTTCTCCGGACAGATGAGTTGCGAACGGATCGTGGCGCTTCTCAATGGCATGGGGGTGGTGATTTCGAAGCGGCAAGTGGTTCGCTTGCTGACGGCCAGGCTGGAGACGTTCCGCGCCGAGGACGAAGCCGTGCTGAAGGCGGGCCTGAGCAGCGCGCCCTATATCACGGTCGATGACACGGGCGCGCGCCATGCGGGCAAGAGCGGCTACACGACCCAGATCGGCTCTCATAGCTTCACGACGTTTCGCACCGGGCCAAGCAAGTCGCGCCTGGCGTTTCTGTCGCGGCTCTGCGGCGGCACGGCGTTCTATGTGATCAACGAGGAGGCGCTCGAATACATGCAAGGGCGCAACCTGCCGCAGTCCGTCATCGACAGGCTGGCGAGCCATGCGGAGCGCATCTTCCCGTCCCTGGAACAATGGGAGCGCCACTTGAGCGCGCTCGGCCTGACCGACCTGAAGGTCGCACCCGATCCCGTCCTGATCGCCAGCGAAGCGGCGCTGTGGGGTGCGATCCGCCATCAAGGGTTGTTGCAGGATACCGTCATCGTCTCCGACGACGCCGGCCAGTTTCGTGTCGGGGTGCACGCCCTGTGCTGGGTTCACGCAGAGCGGCTCATCCATAAACTGGTTCCCGCCAACGACAAGCAACTCAACGCCATCAAGGTCGCCAAGCAGATGGTCTGGTGGTTCTATCGAGCCCTGAAGGATTACAAGCTCGCACCAGATCCAGACCAGGCACATGCCCTGCGCGCCCGCTTCGACCGCATCTTCAAACGTCGCAGAACCGGCTATGCCCCGCTCGACAGGCTGCTCAGGCGCCTCTTCCGCCGCAAGGACGAACTATTGCGCGTCCTCGACCACCCGGAAATCCCGCTCAACACCAATGCTTCCGAAAAACGACATCCGCGCCTTCGTTACAAAGAGGAAAATCTCCAGCGGAACCGTCAGCGACAAAGGCCGCGAAGCGCGCGATGTGATGCTCGGCCTCGCCAAGACCTGCAAGAAAATCAAAATCCCGTTCTACCACTACATCGGATCACGCCTGGCAATCGCAGGGCCAGAAATTCCACCTCT
This sequence comes from Mesorhizobium sp., assembly GCF_023954305.1. NCBI lineage: Bacteria > Pseudomonadati > Pseudomonadota > Alphaproteobacteria > Hyphomicrobiales > Phyllobacteriaceae > Mesorhizobium > Mesorhizobium sp. The sequence continues at coordinate 419,127 of NZ_JAMLIG010000003.1, forward strand.
GGACAGCCTCATCCGACCAGCTCCGGCCTGAAACCAAAACCCTCGCCCGGAAATCTGCCCCGGTTACAACCTGCAGCGGCTAAGTCATGAAAAACGTTGGCGGAAACGCGCCTGCTCGGCATAGTTCGGCGGTCGGCATAAACCGCCTTATGCCGAGCGCGGCATAAGGCGGTTTCAATGAGCGAGGCGATGGTCGCCCAGTGTTCAGCACCCGCATCCGAAGCAGCGTCATGATGCCGTGAATCCGGGCTTCGACGTTGTCGTCACCTATCCCTTCCATCCGCTGGCTGGGCAGACCGTTGTCGTGGTCGGTGAGCATGAGCATGACGGCATCCGCCACTTTTTGATTCGGCAGCCACACGGCGGAACCTTCCATCTTCCGGACTGGATGGTCGCCCCACAGGTCGGTGAAATGGAAGTCGTGCCCGGAAACGCTCCTCTTCTCGTCACCTTTCCGCATACGGCACGATGATCCCGGACAAGTTCCTCTCCCGGATGATGTCGCGCGAATGGGGCGCTCATCGACACCGACCGGTACATCCACGAACTCTACAGTTTCGTCGGGGATTTCGAGGCGACCACGATCCGCGCGCCGTCTTCGCGCGCCGTCATCGACGTCTACCGCGATCCCTCAACAGCATCGCCGGAGCAGACGCTCCGGCGCGATCGACGGCCGACCCAAACCAGGCGGATAGAGTTTCGCGAAGTCGCCGCCCATCCCGCCAAGCGCCGCATTCACGAGCGCACGGACCATGCGCAGTGGAGGATCGCGACGAACACGAGCCTCAAGGTCAACATAGGAAAACAGCGAACCGGTCCGCCATCCAAGCCGCGCATGAATCCCCCCAAACTGCTTCGGGACCAGTGAATCACGCTCAGACCAATCTCGCCACACACTTCTTCAACAGCCTGCTAGAGTGTCCTGACCGGCCCCGTTGGGGAAGCCCTTGTGCCGATACTCTCCAGAAGCCACGACTGGAAGGCGCGCGCCATGGCGCTTTCCTGCTTCCCCTCCGGAAGAACGACGTAGTAGCTGTTATCGGTCGTCATCGGGCTGTCGAACACGATACTGAGCCTCCCCGCGGAAATCTCATCCTCGATCAGGTACAGCGGCAGAAGGGCAAAGCCGAGGCCCCGCACGGCAGCCTCGATGATCATGGCGAACTGATCGAAGCGGTCCCCCGCAAATGCGTTCTGGCCGGCGAGTCCGTTGTGCTCCAACCATTCGGCCCACAGTTTCGGCCTCGTCGCAAGGTGCAGCAGGGGTTTGTCCGCCAGGTTTTCCGGCCGCTCGACGGCGAAGGATTCAATCAGAAAGGGGCTTGCAACGGGCAGGATGCTCTCGCTGCACAGATACGTGCATGTGGCGTGTGCCCAGACAGGCTGGCCATAATGAATGGCGAGATCGAAATCTCCGACCGAAAAGTCGAAAGGCTCGGAACGCGATGCTAGGTTGATCGAAATGGCTGGATGGCGCCGCTTGAAATCCGGCAGGCGGGGCAGCAGCCAGCGGCTGGCGAACGTCGGAAGAGTGGCGATAGACAGTATATCCATGCCGTCGGATGATGCCCGCGCGCGCAACATCATCTCCTCCGATTTGAGCAACAAATGCGAGACCTCGGGCAGCAGCTTGCGGCCAGCCGCTGAAAGCACGACTCGCTTGCGAACTCTTTCGAACAGAAGCACGCCCAATTGCGACTCGAGGACCCCGATCTGCCGGCTGACAGCGCTCTGGGTCAGGTTCAGTTCGGTCGCTGCCTTGGTGAAATTTTCATGGCGTGCAGCACATTCGAACGCCTGGAGCACGGCAAGGTCAGGGATAAGTGTTCTGCTCGTATACATTCCGAACCCGCATCAAGTCAGTGACGGCTTTCATCACAATCGGTCGAACGTTCGCTATATATAATTTGCATTGAGAATGAACTCGACCCCACATTTTTCAGCATGCAATCCATGCGGGGTAGATTTTTGAGTTCGTCAGGATAACGCTGCCGCCCGCAGTTTCGAGAACAACAGGGAAGCCAGAATGAGCAAGACCGTCGACGTAAAGCAGGAAACTGCGGCCATCCTCGACAAGCTGGGCGTCGCCCGCGCCGCCTGGCAAGCCGGCGACATGGCCGGCTACAGCCCGGTCAGCGGCGAAGAGATCGCCAGACTGAAGACGACGTCAGCCGCCGGCGCCGCCAAGGCCATCGACGCCGCCCACGAAGCCTTCAAGGCCTGGCGCCTCGTGCCCGCGCCCAAGCGCGGCGAACTCGTCCGCCTGCTCGGCGAGGAACTGCGCGCCGCCAAGGCCGATCTCGGCCGCCTGGTCTCCATCGAGGCCGGCAAGATCACCTCCGAAGGCCTCGGCGAAGTGCAGGAAATGATCGACATCTGCGATTTCGCCGTCGGCCTTTCCCGCCAGCTCTACGGCCTCACCATCGCCACCGAGCGCCCCGGCCACCGGATGATGGAAACCTGGCATCCGCTTGGCGTCGCCGGCATCATCACCGCCTTCAATTTCCCGGTCGCCGTCTGGTCGTGGAACGCCGCACTTGCGCTCGTCGCCGGCAACTCCGTCATCTGGAAGCCCTCCGAAAAGACCCCCCTCACCGCGCTTGCCTCGCAGGCGATCCTCGAACGAGCGATCGCCCGCTTCGGCGACGCTCCGGCGAATCTCAGCCAGGTCCTGATCGGCGACCGCGCCGTCGGCGAAGCCCTCGTCGACAACCACAAGGTCGCGCTCGTTTCAGCCACCGGCTCCACCCGCATGGGCAAGGAAGTCGGCCCGCGTCTCGCCAAGCGTTTCGCCCGCTCGATCCTCGAACTCGGCGGCAACAATGCCGGTATCGTCTGCC
>NZ_JAMLIG010000005.1 GCF_023954305.1 Mesorhizobium sp.
AGCTATATCGGGATTGGCGTCCGACAGCGCCGCTCCATGCTCATCGAGGCCGCGTTCATAAACATCGAGCAACCATTCATTGCCCTTTGCCATGTCCGGGATCGGCAAGCCCGCCTCGCCCGCGCCGAACGTGGCGTCTCGCTGCTCGAACTCGGCTATGCGCGCCGCAAGGATCGGGTCGCTGCCGGCAGCGTCGCGGACATGCTGATTGTTCTCGCCGACGGCCAGCTCCGCCGCGCGGGACAGGTTCCATTGAAGACGATCCCTGTGGTCACTTGCCGTGACCTCCAGCATCTGACCGGCCCGGAATGTCGCCATCGCCGCGCGTGACTGCGCGATCTCGTCAAGCACCTCGCGCGCCGTCACGGCAGCGACGTCCTGGCCGGCAAGAACGCTGCTCATGGTCCGCGCGCCTTGTTGCCGATCCATCTCGGCGCGCAACTCGGGGTCTCTCTCGGCCGCCGCCCAAACAGCCCTGTTTCCCTTCACGCCAAGGCGGGCTGCGTCTTGCAGGGAATCGTGCAGAAAATCGCTTTGGCCGGCCAGCTCGATCCGCTCTACCGGACGGAATCCGGGGTCCACCGGATCGTAGAAGCGTGCTGCGTAGCGCGCATCCTGCACGAGACGGATGTTGTGGCGGTGATGGCCGATCGCTTCCAGCGCATCCCTGGCCACGGCCCGCTCGCCTTCGGCGATCGCATCGGCAACGTCGCGGTCATTCAACGCGTATTCGCGGATATGGCGATTGCCATCAAGGGCTCGTGCGACGACCCTTTGCATGGCGGAGTCACGCTGTTGCTCATTCCCGCCAAGGTCATCCTTGGCAAACCGGGCTTCATCGAGCGCGCTCCGCGCGTTCTGCAAGGCGACGATTGCCTGTTGCGCCTCAACGCGCTGCATGGTGTCGCGCAGCTCGTTCGACCTCTCGGCTTCTTCCCGCAGCACCCTGTTGCCGGCCGCCGCGAGACGGCCGGCCGCGTCATAGGCCGCCTCCACCTCGATCTCATGGGGCCTGGTGGCAGTCCAATGTTGCTTGGCAAGGGAAAGGAATTCCTCTGCGCTTTCAATACGGTAGATCGCGCCCTTGCCGACTGCTGCCTCGTCGAGCCCGATCGTTCCTCCGCTACTGTCGACGATCTCCTGAGCCGCAGCAAAAGCAGGATCGACCCCCAATCTGCGGGCTTCGCGGACTGCCTCGGATTCCGGCCAGGTGCGGCCCTGCCGCCTGTCGTGGTAATGGTCGACCTCGCGCCGTCGCGCTTCCACGAAAGCGAACACCCGGTCCGCGATCCTGCCGAACTCACGGCGCTCGTCCTCCGGCATGGTCCGCATCACGCCTTCGATCGTCTCCCTGACGTTCTTCTCGTAGGCGTAGAACTCGTCGCGGGTCATCACCTTGTTCACGGCCACCGTCTCCAGGATGCTGCTGAAGCCCTCTCGCCAGCTTACCGTATTGGCATCCTTTCTTAAACCGAAATCGGCATGAATCACGCTTTCCCGCACGCCCGCGACCTGCTCGGAAAGCACGGAAACTATGGCATTTCTGTTGCTTTCCGCAATGATGGCAATCTGGCGATCTCCGCTCGCCAACGCGATCTTACGCCAGCTTTCCGTTACCTTTTTGGCATAGCCGATACTGCGTTGGCTGCGCGCCATGGTGCGCCGGCCGCCGCGTTTGGTCTCGTAGCGCGCCTGGGCCGCTTCGCTCGTGCCCTCATGCTCGGTCCGGCCCTGCGTACTGACCGGCCGCACCTGTGTCCGGCCATAGGCGGGCGCGGATGCGAATTCCCGCCGGTCGGTCATCTCCATCTCGACGCCATGGTCGCGCGCCTTTTCGGCCATGAGGCTGCGCCATTGCCGGAAGACGGCCGGCGTCGTCTGGATGCGCTCTCCGTCCTCCGAACGCATGGTGATGATCGCATGGGCGTGGACATGCGGCCGGCGCCCCCCCTCCCCTTCCTCCTTGGGATCGGATTCGGGATCGTGCATGGCGAAGACATAGCGGTGGCCGGGAAACTGCGCGGCAAGGAAGTCGCGCACGGCGTAATTGAAGGCGTCCTTGTCGGTGCCGGCCCTTGCCGACATGATAAGGTGCATGACGTCGCGGCTCTTGCGGCTGTGCAACTCGTGCCGCCACTCCTTCTGCACCAGGTCGCCGGCCTGCTTGTGATCGGCGATCGTGCGGTTCCTGCCGTCGCGCACGTCGCCGCCGTAATCGTCGACCAGATCGCGCAGCTTGAACGAACCGTAGCTGACCCCGTTTCCGTATCCGTGGAAGGCGAAGCGCGCCACAGCGATGCCGGCCGCGGCCGCATCGTAGCGGGCCTGCACGATTTCGGCCGCCTTCTCGTCGCCGCTGAGACGTTCCCCGCCACTGTCCCGCAGCACGACCAGCCCATCGACAGCAACGCCGCCGCCCTCCCCTGCCCTGACGCCATAGGCATAGCTGCGATTCCCGAAGCCGACGGCGAGCACGCCGCGCACCAGCTCATGCAGGCCCTCGCCCTCGATGCCGGCCGGCGGTGCGATCTCGATCGAGAAGGCCGCTATGTCGCGCGTTTCCGTGCGATTGAGAAACAGATGGTCCCACTCGTCGCGAAGGCGGGCGAGATCTTCACGGCTCTCGATCCGGTTGCCGTTCTCGTCCTCGACGGCCACACCGCCTTCCCGCGACACGTAGCTCGTCATCGCGCCCAGCCGCGCGCCGCTGCCGTAGGACGCGAGCTTGACCACGGCGGGCTGGCTTCCGCGCGCGACGGCGGTGAGTCGCGCCGTCATCGCGCGTTCGCGTGATCGCGCCGGGGCAATGTCTGGCGAAGATGCGATATACAGGCGGCTCGGCCGGCCGCCCCGCCCTGCTCCCCCAAGCTTTATGGATTCCGCCCTCTTGCGTGCGGTAATCTCGTCATCATCCTCGATCAAGCCCCCTGCCGGCCGGCCGAGCGACCGTTCATGCAGCAAGGCCGCTCGCCTCTGCTCCCATTCCTCCGTAAAAGCGCCGAGGAATATTTCCATGCGACTAGCCAGCACCGCGCCGGCGCTGGCCCTGCCGGCGAGCGAACTGACGCAGCTCGCTCATGACGGCCGCCTGCACGCGCTGCACGTTCTCGATGGAAATGGTGATCTCGCCGGCGTGGACCGCCCTGCCCGAATTCAGGGCGCGGGCCACCTGATTCAGATTGACGCCGATCATGCGCATGTCCTCGCGCAGCACGGCCAGGATAGCGCGATCGTCATCCGTTAGCATTGGCTGCACGCCAGCGCCTTCAAGCAGAAGGGAGCGGAAGAACGCCGATACGGTCATGCCTGCGGCGTCGGCCGCGCCCTCGATCGCCGCGTGTTCGTCGTCGGTGACGCGAACATGGACGGTCCGCCCTTTTCGCTCGGGCCTCAATCGCGGTTTCAGGGCCGGCTCTGCCATGCCTTTACCTGCTATTCCGTCGCGCTCAGCGCGTATCGGCGGCCGGTCCGCCGATGGCATCAAAAATGTAGCACATTTTTGCGTATCCTGCCAATATACGGGCATAGAAAGTCGGGCTGGCAACCCATGCCCGTCCGTATGGAAGAGCTGGGGTGTGCCCCTGCTCCATATCGAGGGTGAACGCTCACCAGGGTTCACCCTCTCCGGCCGCGCTTTGGCCTTTGTGCGCCAGCGGTGCTCGCCCGCAAGGGCCGCTCCGCTTTACCCCTTGCCGGCTTGCGCGCCGCCGACGCAGACGCCCTTTGCGCGGCTCCGGGGTTCACCAGATCGAGCCGCCAGCCTGACGGAAAGACGTGGACAAGCGCCTGACCGGCATTGACATTTACCATGCAACTCTATGAAATTCCTTAAGATAATTCCACACGACTTGCCCACACGGTAAACTTGCATCGTCATACCGTGTGGACACACGATAGAGCTAGTCGATAGCTTCGCATCGTGTTGATGCTTCGTGTGTCCGATCATCCCTAGCGTGTCGAGCTACTGTAGGGTTGCATCGTGTGCCTGATTTGGCCTATCGTGTTGCCCTATCGTGGGCTTACACGGTGATTCGCATCAAACCTACGGTGCCTTCGATGCGTGTGCCTGCGTCGTTTGTTTGATCGGTGGGCTTGATCTGCCCCATCATGTGACAGCGCCGTGTGGAAACACGCTGTTAACCATCGGTGTGTACCCATGGGTCGAAGCTGAAGGCAGGAGAGGTTTGATGACACTGACGCTGGGAGTGGTGAGCGGCAAGGGCGGCGCGGGCAAGACCACGATCGTCATGCTGATCGCCGGCGAATACGCTCTGCAAGGCAAGCGCGTTCTGCTCGTAGACGCCGACGCGCGCCAGAATCTTTACGAGTGGTGGAAGCGGTGCGAGGCGAAGGACAACACGCCGGAAGGCATCGCGATCGTGACCGTGGCGCGCGCAGACAATCTCGCGCAGCAGATGAAGTCGGCGAAGCGCTATGACGTGGTGCTGATCGACGCTCCCGGCGTCGACGGCGTTCTGACGCGCGAGATCATCAAGCATTGCGATCTGGTGCTGACGCCGATCCAGCCCGCCCAGGACGAAATCAAGGCAGCGGGGGAGGCGGCCCAGCTCACCGGCGAGGTTTCCGATGAGATCAGGCGGCCGATCCGGCAGGCCAATATCGTGACGCGCGTTAACATCACCTCGCGCAATCTGGAAGCATATCGGCTGATCCGCCCGTTCGTCGCCAATTTGCAGGAAGGCGGATACGACTCATACCTGCTGCCGACCGAGCTGATGGAGCGCAACTGCTACCGCGAGATCCGCAACGGGCTAGGCACGCTCCAGATGCTGGATCTCACCGAGCCGGTGATGAAGGGCCGCGCCGAGGTCCAGCGCCTCATCGCCGACGTCGAGGGTTTGCTGGACACGAACATGAAGGAGGTCGTCAATGGCTAACCGATCCGGCCTGTCGGTTGACGATTTTCAGGTTGCCCCGCGCCGTAAGACACAACCCTTGCCGGTCTCGGCGATGCCTGTTTCGCAGGATAATGGTACCAATGAGGCTGCGAATCATGATCGCGCTGACCTGACCCCAATGCCGTCCGATGCTGAAAGCGTTACGGCGGACGCGGGCGAGGGGAGGGCGGCCCGTCCACAGCAGGCCACGAAAATCCCGCGCGCCAGCGATGACGAAAGGCGGGATCGCGCCACCCGACGCGCGATCGAGCGTGAGGATTCGCGAAATTCGCTCGCGCGGCTGCGCCGGATGCGGGAAAGGGAGTCGAAGCATTTCGTGAACGTGCCGCTGGACTACACGACGAAGAAGCGTCTGGAGAAGGCGGCTCACGAGAATGATCTGAAGATGACGCAGATCATGCGAGAGGCTATTGACAACTTCCTTACCGAAAACGGTTATTGACGCGCCATGCGGTCGACGGGGATGGCCGAAAGGGGACGCGCCGCGCAGCGGCAACGGCGCGCGCAGCGGGGACAAGGAGACAATCTGGTGACCTCTGAGAAGGCCGATCAGCTTGTTTCGGGGCTGGTCGAAACAAAGGACCCTGAACTGGATCGTCCCGTATTGCGAAGGCCGAATTTCGACGGGGAGATCGAGAACCTGCGCGACCTCGACCGCAAGATCGGAAAGTCGGTGCGCGAGATGCGCGACGACAAGCATATGACGCGCGAGGATCTTGCCCGTGCGATCGGCCTGTCGGCCGGCGTCTATGCGCGCTACGAGCGTGGCGTGTCGAAGCTGCGTGTCACCCAGCTCGTGCAGATTTCCGATGTGCTGGAATTCCCAGCGATTCAGGTTCTCTACGACACCGCGCCCTATCAGTGGGGCGCCACTCTCGAAGAAGCCCGCATGACGTTCGAGCTTCAGCGGATGATCCTGGAGCTGCCGGCCGAAGCCAAGCGCAGTCTGGTCGACGTCGTGCGCCTGCTTGGCCAGACAAGCCCGCGCACCGATGAGGAGCCGCCGAAGAACGGCGGCTAGACGCGGCTTATCCCGTAGGGCAGGGGAGGGCGCTCAGCGCTCGGCCCCGTCATTGTCCCGCTCCCGGCCTCGCGGCGGATTCTGTCGCGGATCGGTCACGGCCTGCGCGGTGGGCGGCTGCGGGGCGGCCTGCCGCTCCGGCGGGACGCGCGAGAAGTCCGACCGCGCGACGATGGCAATCTCCACATTCGGATCGGGAAGCTGCTCGGGCAGGTCCGCGCGATCGACGGCGACGATGCGGGCCTGCGTGACGACGCTGGCGAAACGGTCGTCATGGGCGAGCACCTGGCCGGCGATTTGCTCGCCGGCCCGGGCCGTCGCGATGTGGAATTCGTCCGGATTGCCGCCGCGGAACAGAACGTCGGACATGGCGGCTTTGATCGCGGCGCGGCGGTTCGGGTCCACGGCGTCCTCAATCGCGTGCCTGAGCGCCGGGCTGTCCGGATCGTGCGTCGTCACGATCGAGGCCTCGATCATGCGGGTGCGGGTGATGACGGAGAAATCGACGTCGTGACCATGGATGCGGCCGAGTTCGGCGATCAAGGTCTGCTGCGCACGGCCGTTGCCTTCGCGAAACGGGTGGACGTAATTCAGCTCGCCCATGACGCGGCCGGCCAGCTCGGCGAAGTCGGCCGCGCTCGCTCCCTGAAGCGCTGCGCGGTCCCGTAGCGGCCCCATGGCTTCAGCCAGGCCGCGTTCGATATACTGCGCGGGGACGAAGCTCGTGCCGCCCTTCGACAAGGTTCCGGCCGGTTCGACGCGTCTGCCGTCGACGATGGGGCTTTCGTTGCGCATCGCGCCCGCCCATTCGTAGACGTCCTGAAAGATGTGGTGGTGGAGCGCCTTCAGGTGGGCCTTGTCGAAATCGCCGCGCGGGCCGCGCCCCTCGGCGATCTCGGTCATGCGGATATGGGTCATCGCATATTCGGCCCGCCGCAGCTCGGAGTGGCGGGTGAGGCCGAACCTGTTGCGCAGCACGCCGGTCCGGTCCGCGTCGTCCTCGACGCCCGGATAGGTGTAGGAGCCTTTGCGATCGTCCTGCGGCATGCGGCTTTCCGCGAAAACGGCCGCCCGAGCGGATCGGGCGGCCGCGCGTCGTTGGCGGGGCGTGTCAGCGCCGCCGAAAATGGGCGGCCATTTCCTCGCGGAATTCGTCGCTGGTGATCTCGCCGGCGACATAGCGTTCATTGGCGGCCTCGAGCACGGGATCGTGCGTGTAGCCCTGATGGACGTTGAGCGCGCGGGCCTGATCGGTGGCTTTCCTGCGCGCGGCGACCGCTTCCGGGGAGCGGTCGGGGCGGGCGCGGTGCAGGTTCATCGGCGTATCTCCTGTTGCAGATCACTATAGCACGGATCGCGTCGTCCCCCTAGCGCGGCCGGGCTTTCTGCGGGCCGGTCCGGCCGGCTCCAGAGGGCGTCGGCGGCGGGCAGGGCTTCGGCTCCCCGACCGGGGAGGGATGCGCCCGGCCGGAGCCGGGCGCTGGTGACGGTTTCAGTCCTTCGGGGCCGGACCCCACGGGATCACCGCCTGAAGCCGCTCGTCGTCCTGGCCGGCGAGGCGGCCGAGATTGGCGTTGAACTCCAAGTCCTGGATCGAAAGGTTGTAGTAGGTGCCGCCTTCGCGGTTCTTCTTCTTCCAGATCCCGCCGGCGTCGATGTCATAGCCGCGCGGCGACTTGATGAAGACGCGGTGCGTCGGGGCCTTCGGGTTCTCCGAGTCGAACGGCACGACCCTAATGTCGTGATCCCATTTGATGGTCGAGATGAGGCCGGCGCCCGAGGCCGTGTCGAGATCGTCGGCGTCGAACTGGATGTAGTTGGTCAGCTTGGTCATTTCACCTTCTCCTTCTCAGGTGGTTGCGACGAATGAGCGTCGGCACGCCGTTGCGCGATGCGTATCGGAGACCGGAACGAAGAGGAGGAAACCGTCGGGCGGCTAAATTTGTGCGCGAGGAGCCCGCAGGGCGGGGAAATTTCGCCGCTGACGGTTTTACGCAAATCGCGCAGGCGTGCGAAACGGGCATCGGCAGCAACCAGATAGGGAGGCGAAAGCATGTCCAATATGGCACAACGCATCAGCTTCGATCCGATCTCGACACGGCCAAGGGTGACGGCCCAGCGTAACCCACAAATGCCGAAGATCAAGGCATTTTGCCGTGTCGCTGTTCGGATCGGCCATCGGCAGCACCGCGCCTGCATCGGAAATCACTATGCCATATCGGCTATGTCATCGCGTCGGGTCTGGAAGCCGTGTGAACCGCTGCGGCGCCTCTACGACGTTTCGATCCCGGTCGACCGGATGCCGGGATGCCTTTCGCGCCCCCGTCCTACGGCCAGCTCGTCGCCGCGCAGGCCGATCCGGTGGCCGACAGGCATGGCGGAACCTCGACAGGCTCCCGGCTCCGGCCGGGCGCATCCCTTCCCGGTCGGGGAGCCGAAGCCCTGCCCGCCGCCGCCGTCGCCGTCGGCGGCCAGCACCGGAAACCGCCGCGGCCGAAGACCGGCGGGCGATCATTGCGAGGCGCCGGCGCTGTTTCGGGCTGCGAGGCCGAAGACCGAGCGGGCCAGATGCAGTTCGCCGGTGGCGGCGCGCTTCGTCATCGCCCGCAGATAGCCCCCGGCCGACTTCACGAGCTGTTCGTCGTATTTCTGGACGGTGACGGCGACGGCGACGGCGGCCTGCTGCTCGCCCATCTGCTCGACGGCGCGGCGGCGGGCATCCTCGGAGATTCCGGCAAGCATGCACAGTTGCGGGGTCATGCGGATCAGGTCGCCCCAGGTGCGCGGTACTGTCAGGCCCCAGCCTTGCAGCATGGGCAGCGCCCTCACTACATCGTGCAATGCCACCATAGATTGTGGCCGCGCCCGCGTCGATTTGACTTGGCTCTGCGGTTCACCCAGGCTTGTTTCCCAAGCCTCTTGGCTGGCGGAGCCAGCCCCTAGTGAATCGAGTTGTTCGGCGTTAGCCGAACGCCTTTGATCATTACCTATATTTTCAGAATGATGCGGGGTTGTAATCTGTTTGTGCATGTCGAAAACGGCATCCGTGCATGTCGTTTTTTCTGACCATGACGCAGGCTGGCGGCGACTCGGGAGCTGCATGACACGCTCGACCAGCCATTCGAGGACGGCGGTGGCGCGGCGCAGGAGCGGGGCAGGGGCCTTGGTGGCGACGCCGATCAGCGCCACGACCTTCTCCAGCCGCCGTTCGATCATCGCGTGGAGCCGCGTGGCCAGGTCCTCGGCGCAGGCGAGCGCGTAGCGCAGGTTGCGCAGCGCGCCGCGATAGCGCCTGAGCGCGGCGGTGGTCGCCGCCCGCTCGGCGCGTCTGCGCCGCACCAGTTCGTCAAGCTCGGCATATCTGGCGATCATGACGCGCAGGTCTATGCCGCACACGTCGACGATCTCGCCCTTGCCGTTCCTGACGGGGTAGCGCTTGTAGTTGGCGCTGTCCTGCATGCTGATCAGTCCGGCGTCGAACAGGCGCGACAGCAGCCGGCTGACGCGGTTCTCCGAACGGTCGATCTCGAAGGCGAGCTGGGCGTTCGACTTGAAGACGATCGGCCGGCCGTCGCGGTCGAAGTCCGCTGCGCTGGCGGTGTTGATGATGATGGTGAGCAAATGCGCCTCGGTCGCGTTGATGAGGCCGGTGCATGGCAGGTTCTGCGCCAGCACGGCGAGCTGGCCGCGCGTGACGGTTCCGATCTCCGCCGTTGTGGCGAGGCGTCGGTAGGTGGCGCGCAAAGGCGTCACCCGCCGGCCGGAGGGCCGGCTGGAAGTGTTCTGGTCCCGCATTTGACCTTTCGTCCTTTCGTCAGGACCGGGCAAAGCTTTCCCGTTCGCCGAATCGGCGTTTTTTTCGTTGACAGGAAAGGGCGGGTTTGCGAGAAGGGTTTTGGCTAATTTTTTCGCATTACCCGCCGCTTCCGGATTTCATTCGGGAGCGGTTTTCTTTTTCCGGTCGGTCAACATCTCCATAGAATCGCGTTACAAGGCTCACGGCTGATCGATTCCGATTCTGTCGTGAGTCGCGCCGGACTATAACGCGCATTACCTTTTTGGCATAGTAACAGCGTCCAAGTTCACAAGCCGGAAGGCGTCGGCGGGCTGATTTCCCGCTGTTTTCCGCGTTCGATACGATTCCTGATGACTGTTTTGCGCCTGTCAGCGGTGCCGTAAAGGCTATGCTGAAGCGGCTATCTGGCGTGGCCGCCGCGCATTGCGGGGACGTGTTCGCCGGCGATCGCCGCGAACGCCACCATGCCCGCCATCAGGAAAAGCCGGCCGGGAAGAATGGGGTGAGATCGAGAGGGGGCTTTGCCCCCTTTCGTGGCCTGCCGCGCCGGTCGATCCGGCGCGGCAGGCCACAGTGCGGCCAGGGCAGGCACGAGGGTCACGACAACGAGGTGATCCGGGCCGGCGCGCGGCCGGCCCGGATCGGGATGGCTGGTGCTACCACCAGGATGTGTAGAAGACCGTGAGCCCTGCGGCCATAGCCTCGCGCGCCTTGGCGACGAACTGAAGATCGTCCTCGATCTCGGTTCCGTCGCTGGCTCCGAAGAAGAAGCCGGAGGTCGGCGGCAGCGCCTTGCGGCGGATATCGGCCTCCAGCCGGTCGAGGTCTTCGGCCGTGAGCAGCAGGTTGACGCAATTGAAGCTGTCTTCCGCGCCGCCCTTGTCACGATAGAGCCGTTCCATCCAGCCGTGCAGGTTCGGATGCTTGCGCCAGTAATGCAGCTCGTTTGCATCCCTTGCCTCGAAATCGACCGGCGAGGCGGGCCGTTGTGGACGGGTCATTGCATACATATCGAGTCCCATAGTGCTACCCTTTCGTTCGTTGTCGAAGGTCCCGAAGGACGCGGAACGAAGGGCCGGCGCGGGGTGCGGCCGTCCCCGGCAACACGGCCGCCGCCTGCGGCGGGGTGGGGCGGGCAGCCGATGGACGGCAAGGACCGTTCGGCCAGTTTCGCCAAGGACCGGAGGGGTTGACGACGAAGGGAAGGGCGGCGCTGGACGGCGATTTGCATGCGACCCGCCGATGGCTCGCCGGGGGGGGGGTTGATTTCGAAGCTAGGGATGCCGGACTATCTACGGCGCGGCGACCGACTGCCGGATCGGGCGGCTCTATCGTGACAAGGGCGGCGCGACCAGCCTCCGTGACGATCCTGCGGAGGCTGGCCCTGCCCTGACGGGCTTGCCGCTTACGGCGCGGCGCTGTCGGGCTCGTTGACGCCGAGCCGGGCGCGCAGCGCGGCGATGGCGGCGTCCTGCCGCTCAAGCCGGCCCTCCAAGCGGGCGAGTTCGGGACGGTTGCGCTCATGCAGGCGGTCGAGGACCGCCAAGTAGTGCCGCTCGTCGGCCGGCGTCCATGTGGTTGCGTGCCGGCCGTAGGCGCGGGCCTTCGGCCTTTCGGCGAGGGTGGACCGCTCGGCCTTGCGGCGCAGGCTGTCGTTGATGATGGCGATGAGTTGCCGGGTCTCGTCTCGCCTTGCCATCATGCGGGCGAGTTCGCGGCGTCGGCTGCGATAATCGGTCATGGCTATTCTCGATCTCGATAGGGGAGGGGCCGGCCGCACCGGAGACGGGCGCGACCGGCAGGCGGCCTATTCGGCCGCCACGGGAAGGCTCTCGCCGGTTTCGGCGTCGGCCTCGTCGCGGGCGATGCGGATCGGGGCCGGAAGCCAGCCGCTGCCCTTCACCACGCGCGCAGCGATGGTGACGGCTTCGGCCTTGTTCTTCGCGTTCCTCACGCCGAGTTCGGCATCCGCGCCCTTGGCCTCGGCCACTGAAAGCTCGATGGTCATGCGGTTGACGCGGTTGAAATAGCTCTCTGCGGTCGGCTCGAACCATTTCGTCATGTCGACGCCGAGCGCGCGGCCGAGCTGGTCGGCATGCTCACGCTCGCGGCGGCGGTAGGACGTGCCAATGTCCACGGCGTTGATGCTATGGGCGGCGGCGAAGGCCAGCAGTTCGAGCAAGCGATCCTGCTCCTGCCGCAAGCACCAGTCCCACAGATCGGCCGGCTTGCCGGGAATGTGGTCGCCCCACATTTCCGTCAGCTTATGGAACGCCGCGATGCCCCGGCATGCGTCCTCGTCGCTGATGGGCGATGTGAGGTCTTCCGACTTCACGGTGATTTCGAGGGCGCTGTATTCGCCTTCGCGGCGATGGACGGTTTGCAGCAGCATCGCATGAACCACGGCGGCGAGGGCGATTTCGGGATTGCCCGCCAGTTCGGCCCGCAGCGCCGCCGTCTTCTGCGCCGTCAGGTCCTCAACCAGCTTGGCGGAGTGGGTGACGGTCGGCATGGCGATCTTGACCGGGGCCGGTTCCGCCTCGGCGGCTTCCGCCCGTTCGGCCTCGGCCGGCTCCTGCTCGTCGTCGCCTGCCGATGCCGGTTCCTCGCCCTCCATGTCCTCGGGCCGGATCAGCCCGCGTTCGATGCGGATGGAGCCGCCATGACCGGGCATGACGAAAGCGCCTGCGCGGGCCAGCGTCTCGTCGGGGTAGACCTCGGTTTTCGCGGTGATAGCGTCGATGCGCAGCTTGATCGCCTCAAGCTTTGCCTCCACGTCCTTCTCGTCATCGGCAGCGCCGGCCTCGATCAATTCGGCAAGATCGTCATATTCGGCCTGCGCGTCATCGAGGGCCTGCTTGTCCTCGTCGGACAGGTGCACGTCATCGGGATAGTCGCGATCCCAAAAGTGGAAATCGTCGGGAGCCGCTACGGCGCACTCCACCCATTTCCAGCCTTCTGCCCGCACCTGTTCGGCCACGCTTTCCAGCTTCCCGGCAACCAGCCTTTCGAGCAGCGGCACGTTGAGGGCATAGCCCTCGTTGGCGCTGTCGAACAGTTCGCGCCTGACTTCGCCGCCTGCGGCCTCGTAGGCTTGAAGCCCGCCGACCAGCTTCACGCGCCGGTCGTTGGCCGATACCGCCTCCTGTGTCAGCGCCTCGCGGATGTTGTCCTCATCCCGGTTCCATTCGGGCAGGCTTTCCCATACCTCCATCTGCAAGTCGTGGTCGTCGGTGACGGTGAAGGCCGCCAGTTGCGCATAGGTGATTTCCTCCTGCCCGTAGAGGTCGAGCAGTTCGGGATTGACGCGGCCGAGCGCCATGCGCTGCTTGACGATCTTCTCGCTGACGCTGAACCGGGCGGCAATGTCGGGGACAGGCACCTTGTCGGCCACCATGTCGGCAAAGGCGCGATACTGGTCCACGGGGTCCATACCCTCGCGCATGACGTTTTCGGTCAGGCTGACGACGATGGGGTTGCTGTCCTCGCGCAGCTTGCACTCGACGGGGAAGTCCTTGGCGATCTCGCCAAGCTCGGCCAGCAGGATCAGGGCTTCCCGGCGTCGGCCGCCTGCGGTGACGAAGTAGCGTCCGCGCTTGTCGCCCTTTCGGACGATGGGGTCCTGCAAGAGCCGGTATCCGTCCGCGCGGATGCTGGCGGCCAGTTCCTCGATCCCCTTGCGACTATAGGTCTTGCGCACATTCTTGGGGTCGCGGTCGAGCTTGTTGAGTGGGACCGTGATGGTGTTGGGTTTTGCGGTCATGGCTAATTTCCTTTTTTCCCGCGAAGCGGTCTGGCTCTGTCCCGAAGGGGCAGGAGCCCCGCTCCTGCCTCCGAGGCGTCGCTGGCAAGACCGGGGGAGAGGGGGCGCAAGGGACGGCGCAGAGCGCGGCGCTCGAGGACGCCCTGGCGGCCTCGAGCGGCGCGCGGCCGGCTGGTGCGCAACGCGGTTGCATCCCCCTGCGGGGGTGCGACCGACTTGCTGCACCAGGCGGTCAAGGCGGCCCCTTGCGAGGGGGAGAGGGGGCAGCGCCCGCTTTCCCCCACAAGACGGACGGACCGGGCCGCCCCCTGGGCGGCCGCCGTCTCATGCTTCCGTGATCGTTACCCGCATGGGCCGAGACGATCCGGGTTCGCGCGCTGACGGAGCTGGCGGCCGCGGCGGCTCGCTACGAGACGGCGGCGGCGCCAAGCGCAGGCCGCGCGGGTCCGGTCATCGGCTCGGTCGCCGGCCAGGCCGGCGATAGAGCGCGGGCCACGGCCCTCGGGCCGTGGATGCCCGAAAGACGGGAAGGGAAGAACTGCAAAGCCGGAACGCTCAAGATCCCCAGCTCCGTCCGGCCGATTGGGCGCATGGAAATTCCGCCCCGGATGCTATAGATTGCCGGCATGAACAGGTCGGCCGCCATCGAGAATCTGAAGCGCAAAGCCGATGCCGTGCGCGGCATGGGCGCGACCGGATTGTATCTTTACGGCTCCACGGCGCGCGGCGAGGCTGGCGAGGCGAGCGACCTCGATCTTTTCATCGACTACGATCCGGCTGGCGATTTCAACGCCTTCGATCTGGTCGGCATCAAGCTCCTGCTTGAAGACGAACTTCACGTTCCCGTCGACGTCACCACGCGCGACGGCCTGCATCCGCGGCTGCGGGCGGGCATCGAGCGATCCGCCCTTCGCATCTTTTGATGGCGCGCGAGTTCCGTCACGCGCTGGATGACATGCTGGAAGCCCTCGACGGCATCCTGACGGCGACCGACGGCAAGGCGCTCGACGACTACAGGACCGATTGGGTGCTCAAGCACGCGGTCCAGCGCGGGATCGAGATCGTCTCGGAGGCGAGCCGGGCTTTGCCCGAGGACGTGCAGGCTTTGCGGCCGGAGATCCCGTGGCCACGGGTTCGGGCGATCGGCAATGTGCTGCGCCATGAATATCACGCGCTGTCGGACACGATCATCTGGCGCGTCGTGACGGATGAGCTGCCGGCGCTGCGCGCGGCCGTGAACTGGCTCAGCAGGCATTTCGAGCAGCCCTAGGGATAGTCGGGCCACGGGCGAGCCTGACACGGGCGAGCCCGGGGGGGCGGGAAGGGAGCGCGAGGGAAGGGGCTCCGGGCTTCCCTCGCGCCGGCGCGGGATGCTCGATGCGTCACGCGACGGCCGGGTTGCGCGGCATCGTGGCCGTGGCCCCGCATCCGAGGCCGCCGGCATCATCGGCAAGCCAGCCCGACCGGCCTATTCGACCGGCTCTATGTCGCGAAGCTCGATGAAAACGATCTTCTCGGTGCGCTCGGCTCCCACGAGATCGAGATTCACATAGACATGATCGGCAAAGACCGGGGAGCAAAGCCGCCAGACGACGCCCTCGCGGCCGACGCGGCGCTCGCCGGTCCCGTCGATGGTGACGGGCGACGCCTTGATGCGGACGTGCTGGCCGATGCGCAGCCAGTTGGCGGCGCTGGCGATCAGTTCGGCCCTTTCGTCCGGCGTCAAAGGCTTGCGCGAGGACCACGCGAACGGGGTCTGCGGGTCGGCCGCGAGGCGGCGGGCCTGTTCCTCGGCGGAAAGGTCCGCGAACCGCTCGACCTCGTAGTCGGGCGTCCACGCCTCCGGTGCGGGGCTTTTCGGGTTGGGCCGGAAATGCTCGACGTCCGGCCCGCCGAACAGGTCGGGCTGGACGCCGGCGAGGCGCTTTTCATATTGGGCCTGCCGGTATTCCGCCCGCCAACGGGCATCGGTGCCGGGCGCGAATCGGTCTATGTCCTGCCGTTTCATGGCGTGTCCGATCCGTATCGGGCGCGCGCGGCCGGGATGCAGACGCGCGGCCATGGCGATTGGTCGCGCAGCGTGAAATCCCTGCGGGTCATCAGCATGGTCGCCTCGCGATAGGGCAGGGCGGCGAAGTCGGCCACGCGCAGCATGGGCACGGTCCATCCGCCCTGACGGATATGGGCGATCCGAAGAATTCCGCCGGCGACCAGCTCCTCCACCGCTTCGCCCCATAGGCGCGCGAAGCGGGGATCGGGCGGCAGGCGCACCAGCGACATGCTCTCGGCCGGGCTCATGGCCTTGCCGTTGTTCATGGCGAAGGACAGGAGGATGTTGGTCCTCATGGTCTCGACAAGGGTTCGGTCTGTCATGGCTATGGTTCCGCTGGGATCGAAGGAACGGGGTAGCTGGCCGCTGGCCCGGATCGTTCGGGGAAGGCCGGCGGGCTAGAACGCGAAAGCGCCTTGCCCGCCCGCCTCGGTGAAGGTGTCGCCGTCGCCGGCCGCATATCTCTGGCGGCCCAGCTCGGACCATTGCAGATGGCCGGAACGGTCATGCCGGAACCAGCCGTCCTTGATGCCGAAGATCATGCCCCAAGCCACGTCTTCCGCGCAGATGCGGCCGTAATTGATCGGCCAACGCTCGCTCCCGTTCTCCTGACGGCAGGATTTGGGGCTGCTGAACGCCCGGATCGTGGCCCCGCGATCGTCGGGTTCCGTCGCCCCCATCTCGCGCATGATCTCGCGCGCTTCGGCGGTGGTGATGTAGCCGGCCGCCTTCTTGTCCTCATGGGGCGAATAGCGGCAGCCGTAGGCGACGGCGCGCATGATGTCGCCGGGTTCGGTGAAATCCTGCGTGTCGAGCAGTTCGCGCCATTTCCCGGCGCTGATGAGATCGACCGCGTGCCACCAGCGGGCGGTAGGGCCGCTGGAATAGCCGAAACGGTTCGGCGCGCCGTTCCGGTCGATCTGAAACCCTAGCAGCGCCTCGACATGGCGCACATAGGGATGATCCGCCAACAGGGGATGGCGCAGGCCGATCTTGCGCGGGTGGTCGCCATCGGGCTGGCAGACCTCTATGGGAAACTGGAACATGCGCGACGGCAGGTTCCACGGCGCGGGAAGCTCGAATCCGTGCGGCACGGAAAGCGAGTGGTTTATGTCGAGAACGGCGAGATTGGGGGCGAAGCCCTTTTCCACGATCATGTCGCCAAGGCGATCGGCGGTCGGGGTGTCGGTCATGGTTTCGGTTCCTCCGGGCGGTTACAGGGAAAGGGATAGCTGGCCGTGTCGGTCGCACGGTTCGGGCGGCGCGGTGCATTTGCGCAGCACGCCTGCGGCGAGCGCGGCGTGTTCGCGGTCGACGTGCAGCTCGGCCGCGCGATGCCCGGACGGACGGCGACACCATGTCCCGGCCCGGACCTTGCAGGTCGGGCAGGGAACGCGGGTCACGGGATGGTCGGGCCATTCCTCGCCGCATCGCGAGCATGAGAAGGTCACGGCTCGCCGCCGATCTTGACGATTGCCTTCCTGCGCCGGTTCGTGAGCCGGTCGCGTCTGGTCTGGAAGGTGTAGCCGTCCCAATCGGGCCACGGCTGCCAGCCCTTTTCGGTGGCGCGGCCATACCAGACCCGGACCTCGACGGTCTCGGGGTCGATTTCGCGCTCGATGGAGACGGTGAACGATCCGCCCATTTCGGACGGGGTGTCGTAGACGATGACGTATTTCGGGCCGCGCATGGCGCTTCCTCCTTCAAAGCAATTGCAGTTGGACGGTTGGGGCGGCTGCGGGATCGGGCAGGGCCTTTGCCGCGATCCGGTCGCGCTCGGCCTGCCGCTGCTCACGCGCTGCGGCGAAGTCGAAACAGGCGATTTCGCAAAGGATGGACGTGTCTTTCCACGCATCCAGATAATAGGCGGTGTCGATGCCCGCGCCGGTGCCCATTTCAAGGCCGGTCGCCGCCTCGAAATCCACGCCGCGCCCGGTGGTCCGGCGCTCGTAGCATTGCGCTCCCGAATAGCGGAACGATGCGGATTGCTGCGGGATGATGAAAGCGCCGTGGTCGGCCAGCTCGGCGGCTATGTCGATGACGTGGAATTCAAATTCCGGGCCGCGATAGCGGGGGCCGTCGCCGGAACGCCGCACACGGCCGAAAGGCGGATTGCCGATGGCGTAGTCGTAGCGGCCAAGATCGAGGTCGCGCCAGTCGAACACGTCGGCATTGATCCATCGGGCTTCGGGCAGGAGCTTGCGCCCGACCGCGACATAACGGGGGTTGATCTCGACGCAGGTTATCTCGGCCGGCAGGGTTCCCCACTGGCTGCGGCAATGGATGAAATAGCTCAGGATGCCGATGCCGGCGCACAGGTCGATGACGCGGCCGGAGCCGCCATCGAGGGCGAAGTCGCCGGCCAAGTCCCATGGGGTGAAGAACGCGCCCGCCGCGCCGTTGATGTGGTTCGCGCCCTCGTGCCAGTTCTGGAACACGAAATCGCGCTCGTCCTCGGTCAGCCGGTCCTTGGTCAGAAGCGCCTCGGCTTCCTCATGGGCCTTGCGTTGGGCTTTGGTCAGCTTTGCCATCGGTCCCGCCTCCTAGCTGCGCTCGGTGGTGTGGGACGCGGCGACAGCATCGACCGGCTCGATGCGATCCAGCAGCGTGTCGATGCCGGCGCTATCCAGCATCGGGAACTCGCCGCCATCGCAGGCGATGTATTCGAGCATATCGGGCCGCGTCCGGGCATCGCGCCAGAACAGAAGCGCGGCCTTCACGGTGGCGAACTCCGTGCGGTCGAGGCCGACATTGACGGAAACGAGGGTGGGCATCGGCATGTCTCCTTTTTTCCCGCGAAGCGGTCTGGCTCTGTCCCGAAGGGGCAGGAGCCCCGCTCCTGCCTCCGAGGCGTCGCTGGCAAGACCGGGGGAGAGGGGGCGCAAGGGACGGCGCAGAGCGCGGCGCTCGAGGACGCCCTGGCGGCCTCGAGCGGCGCGCGGCCGGCTGGTGCGCAACGCGGTTGCATCCCCCTGCGGGGGTGCGACCGACTTGCTGCACCAGGCGGTCAAGGCGGCCCCTTGCGAGGGGGAGAGGGGGCAGCGCCCGCTTTCCCCCACAAGACGGACGGACCGGGCCGCCCCCTGGGCGGCCGCCGTCTCATGCTTCCGTGATCGTTACCCGCATGGGCCGAGACGATCCGGGTTCGCGCGCTGACGGAGCTGGCGGCCGCGGCGGCTCGCTACGAGACGGCGGCGGCGCCAAGCGCAGGCCGCGCGGGTCCGGTCATCGGCTCGGTCGCCGGCCAGGCCGGCGATAGAGCGCGGGCCACGGCCCTCGGGCCGTGGATGCCCGAAAGACGGGAAGGGAAGAACTGCAAAGCCGGAACGCTCAAGATCCCCAGCTCCGATCGCCGGCGAACGCGCGGCGCCTTGCCAGCCGGCCCTTGGCCTGACCTATGATCGCGCAACACCTGCGGCCGCCCCGAATCGGACAGGCAGGACGGCGGGGGCGTTCAGATTGAAACGTATTACGATTTGTATTACATTGCGAAAGTGCGGCGCGAATGGAATTTGAATGGGACGACGATAAGAACCGGACCAACATCGCGATCCACGGGGTTCGTTTCGAGGATGCGTGCCGGATCTTCGACGGGTTCACGGTGGATTGGGTGGATGACCGTTTCGAGTATGGCGAGACGCGGGAGATCAGCGTCGGGCTTCTGAACGGGGTGGCGGTGCTGGTTGTTGTCCACACGGACCGCGATGGCGTTTGCCGGATCATTTCGGCTCGCCCGGCCGTGAAATCGGAAAGGGTGATGTATGAAAAAGCGATACGAGAAGCCTTTGACCATTGAGGAGCTGGCGGCGCTGCCGGACGACCAGATCGACACGAGCGACATTCCCGAGCTCGATGCGCGCTTCTGGGCGAACGCGAAGGTGACGCCGCCGCGCACGAAGCCGAATGTGAGCCTGCGGTTGCCCGAGGAGGTTGTCGCCTTCTTCAAGGCGCAGAATCCGAAGGGCTATACCGGCCGCATGGCGGCGGTGCTGGCCGCCTATGTGCAGGCCCATCAGGCGAAATAGCCGGCCGCGATCGCGCGGCGGCCGTCAACGCGGCCCGTCACCGGGCGGGAGGGAGCGCGAGGGAAGGGGCATGGGCTCCCTCGCGCCGGCAAGCCGCGCTCGATGCGCCGCTGGCCGGCCCCTGCGCAGCGGCCAGCCGGCGAGGGCGTGTCCGGCAACCGCCGCCCCCGTTTACAACAGCCTCCGGCCGTCACTTCGGCGCTATTGAGGGCGCGTTCCGGCCTCCGGCTGCTCCGCTTCGCTGCGCCCCTTCGGGGTTGAAAACGGGGACGGCTGCGCTCGCGCCGGAATCAAACCCGCTTGACGGGAACCTGGGAATATGTTCCTCGTTTGTTCCTTTCGCCATCCGACGGAAGGAACCGCCCCGAAATGCTGATCGGTCTGAAGCTCGAAGCCGAGATCATGGTGCCCATCTTCGCACATGGGCTGTGCGCCGGCTTCCCGAGCCCGGCCGACGATCATCTCGACGACGCGATCGACCTGAACCGGCTGCTGGTGAAGAATCCGCCGGCGACCTTCCTGTGGCGTGTGGACGGCCATTCGATGCGCGACGCCGGCATCCATCACGGCGATCTGCTGGTGGTCGACCGCTCGATGCGTCCCGTCGACGGCGACGTGGTGGTGGCGATCGTCCACGGCGAGCAGTCGGTGAAGCGGCTGCGCCTGCGCGACGGCCGGCCGCGGCTGGAATTCGAGAACCGGGAGATGCCTTCCTACGAGCTGCCGGAGGTCGCCGACGTCGAGGTCTGGGGCGTGGTGGTGTGCAACATCCACTGGCTGCGGCGCGCGCAGGGCAGGGGCCGGCAATGATAGGCTTCGCGCTGATCGACGGGAATTCGTTCTACTGCTCCTGCGAGCGCGTGTTCGATCCGGCGCTTGCCCGCCGGCCGGTTATCGTGCTGTCGAACAATGACGGCTGCGCGGTCGCCCGCACGGCGGAGGCCAAGGCGCTCGGCATCGGCATGGGCGTGCCTTATTTCGAGGTCAGGGAGCTGTACGAGGCCAACCGCGTCGCGGTTCTGTCCTCGAATTACTCGCTCTATGGCGACATGAGCCGCAGGCTCAATGCGATCTACGGCGAGCTGGCGGCAGCGGTCGAGATCTACTCGATCGACGAATCTTTCCTCGACGTGACCACGCTACGCGCCCACGAGCGGGAGACGTTCGGCCGGGATCTGCGCGCGACAGTCGCGCGCTGGACCGGCATCCCCACCTGTGTCGGGATCGGGCCGACGAAAACGCTGGCGAAGCTCGCGAACCACATCGCCAAGGCCGAACCCGCGCTGGGCGGCGTCTGCGATCTGACGGAAGCGGCGGCGCGGGAACGATGGCTCGGCCGGGTCGGGGTCGGCAAGGTCTGGGGCATCGGGCCGGCCGCTATCGGCAAGCTCGCCTGTGCCGGCGTCGAGACGGCGGCGCAGCTCGGCGCCATGCCCCTGCCGCTGGCCCGCCGGCTGCTGACGGTCACGGGCGAAAGGACGGTGCTGGAGCTGCGCGGCGTCGCCTGCCTGGCGCTTGAAGACGCGCCGCCGACGCGCAAGGGCTGCGCCGTGACGCGCAGCTTCTCCGCGCCCGTCACGACGCTCGACGCCATGCTCGAAGCGGTGTCGGCCTATGCCACGCGGGCGGCCGAGAAACTGCGCGGTCATGGTCTCGAGGCCGCCCATCTGACCGTGTTCATGCACACCTCGCCTTTCAGGCGGACGGAGCCCGGCCATTCCGGCTCCAGGACCGTGCAACTGCCGGAGGCCTCGGCCGACACGCTGGAGCTGGTGCGCGCCGCCAGGCGCGGCGCGCGGGCGGTGTTCCGTGAGGGCTATCGCTACATCAAGGCTGGCGTCGTGATGGACGATCTGATCCGCGCCGGCAGCGGCCCGCGGCCGCTGTTCGAGGCGCGGGACCGGGCGAGGTCGGAAAAGCTGATGGATGCGCTCGACGCGCTCAACGGCAGGTTCGGCCGCGGCACGCTCGCGCCGGCGTCGGCGGGCCTGAAACGGGAATGGCAGACCCGTTTCGAGCGGCGGTCGCCGCGCTATACGACGCGGCTCGATGAGCTGCCGGTCGCCTCGGCGGCGGCGACGCAGGCAGCGTTGCCGGAATCCGATTGGCCGATCTGAGGCGGGTTTCAGGATTTCCGCGACAATCCTTCGTGGAAGGCGAGCCTTATCTTGCCCGCCCTGATCCCGTCCAGAACCCCGCTCTTGAACAACATCCGCAAATTCCCAATGTCTGCGACACGCCCTGCGACCATCATCGAGGTCCGGCCCGTCACGGCCGCCCTGGCGCGCGCCCGTGACTCACAAGCGGCTGATGCGCGCCGATTGCTGCGTGATGAAGGGGCGGGCGGCGGCGGCGATCTTGCCGAGGAACGCCTTGCTGAACTGGCCGAGGATTTCGGTGTGCGGCTCGAAATAGAAGGACCGTTCGGCAATGTCGTGATTGTATTCCGACACCGTGATCCACGCCTCCTTCCAGTCCTTCAGGCCGGCCCGCCGCCGCTCAAGGGCGGGAATGGCGAGCGTGGTCTGGCGGAAAGGGGCGGCGTGCCGGAGATCGCCAGCAGCACGAGATGGGTTTCCTTGCCCTTGGGGATCGCCAGCATGAGGCAGACCGGCCGCTCCTTGCGGCCTTCGGTCTCGCCCTTGTCGTGCTGCCAGCGCCAAAGATAGGGATAGGCGATGACCGCGCCGTTCGCCGGAACCTTCCTGCTCATCGGCGGCCGATCCCTCTGCGATCAGCCTGTCGAGCTCCGGCACGATGATGGCGGCGAGCTCGGGCGGCGTCTCGCCGGGGCCGTAGACGCGGCGGGGGTCTTCGGCCCGCGCGGTCAGCGCCTCGTAGGCGTCGCTTGACATGACGACAAGCGAGGCGCGACCATGCTTGGTCAGCGTGATCGGCCTGTGCCGCGCCTCATCGTGATAGCGCCCGAAATGCCGGATAAAATCGGCGGTTGAAACGGATTTCGTGTCCACGGTCAGCCTCGCATCCAGTTTTCTGAATTATACAGAAAATGCAGAAATTTGCAAGCCCGAATTGGGCAATCGACCTTGCCGTGAGGCTTTCCGCCGAGACGGGGCAGGGCAATTATTCGCCCCATCCCTCCGGTTCGTTCACGATCTTGTAGCGGTGGAGGCCGTCCGAACGGGCTTCCTGCCGCGCCTGCTCGGCTTCGGCTTCGGCACGGGTCGGGAAGGGGTCGGCGGCTATCAGCCAGTGCCAAGGCTCATCGGATTTCGTAAAGGGCAGCGAGTAAAGGGTGTATTGGCGGCGCTCGTTCATGGTGCAGGTCTCCATCGGGAACAGGGGTAGGCGGCCGCTCACGCGGCCTGCCGGTTCTCGCTGTGGTCGGGATCGGCGTCGTCCTCGTCGCCGGCCGGAGCCTTGGCGTTCGGCTGCAAGCCATGCAGGAAGGCCACAGCGCGCTCCGCATGGGATGCGGCGCTGATGATCGCCCGCTTGTCGCCTTTCAGGACTTCAAGCCATGAGGCGATATAGGCGGCGTGGTCGTCGCGCGGTTCGATGGCAAGGCCGAGATCGGCGGCGAGGAACACGCTGCCGAGTTCGGCAATATATCCTGACAGTCCAGCCCCAATCTGAAATTTTTCCGCAGTGAAGGCGGTGCTCATCATGCCGCCATCTCTTCTGCCTGGGGCTGCTGGGCGTGCATCCAGTCGGCTGCCTGCTGCGCCTTGCTCGCTGCGGTGAAGATGGCCTTGGGGTCGTCCTTCAGGACCTTGAGCCACGAGGCGACATAGGCAGCATGATCGGGTCGTGGATGATGGGCGATGCCCAGATCAGCCAGGACGAGCCCGCTGAGAATTTCCACGCAGCATTCTTCGGCGGCATAGGCCACTGATCCGAAGCGCCCGGAAAGATCGCGGTCGAGCCTGTGCTTGGAGCCGCTGGCGTGCCCGCATTCATGGAGCCACACTCCATAGAATGACGCGGCGTCGCGGAAAGAGGCGAACGGCGGCATGAACACCGTGTCGGTCGACGGGCGGTAATAGGCTTCCGATCCCCCGAACTCCGTCTTGACGCTCAGGTTCGCTATGAATGCTTCAGCGTGGGCCAGACGTTCGGCCTCGGGCAGCGTGGGTGTTGCCGGGCGTTCGTAGCCGTCGACCTGAGCGACGTTGAAGACGGAGAATGCACGGGCGAACATCCGCCGATGCCCGTCATCGTCGTCTTCGTCGCCGGCCTGCCGTGAAATCTGGATCTCCCTCCACAGGACGACCGTGGTGGAGCGTTCGCCTTCACGCACCTGCGCGCCGGCATCCTGCCATTGCTTGTAGGTGCCCCAGAGGCCGTCGCCATATCCGGCGGCGAAACCTGCTGCCCAGAGGGCCAGCGTATTGATGCCGCGATATCGCTTGCCGGACGAGACGTTGGTCGGACGTGCGACGCTGGTGCCGTTGTGGAACCAGGGAGCACGCCATTCGCCGGCACCTTGCTCGATCGCGGCGATGATCTCGGCCGTGATGCGGGAATAGACGTCGGCGCGCTGGACGGATGCTGATGTGCTGGACATTGAGGAATCTCCGCGGCCGGCGGCGCGAGCCTCTCTCGCCCCCTTTACCGACCGCCCGACTCCGGCCTTCCTCTTCCTTTCCTGCCGCCTGTTCGGGCGGCTGTTCCTGATTTTTTGTATTGTCATGATCATTGCTCCTTCTCCGCCGGGGCCTGTCCCGGCGTCGGAGCAGCGAATTGCGATGCCTCAGGTGCGGCCGCGCACTCGCAGAGCCGGAGCGTAAGCGGAGGACGGCGATCAGCCGTTGCTCGGATGCGCCAGGCATCGCGCACTCCGACCACGCCGGGCGGGCCACCGGCGCAGGAGCACACCCGGCTCCCCTCAAGAGCCGGGCGCAGATTGGCCCTTGTCGATGCTGTCGAGGACCTTCCTCGCCCGCTCAAGGTCCTGCTGAAGGATGCTTCGTTGAAGCTGGGACAGCCGTTTCTCCTTCAACAGGCTTGCGGCCTCCTCTGCGGAACGCGCCCATGCTGACCGGTGTCTCGCGGTGATGCTGGCATTTGGACAAAGGGTCGGCTGGCAGGCCGCGGTCAGCGGGCCTTTGGCGCCGGTGGCCTGCTTCAAGCAGGCGGCCGTGCCAGGATCGAAGAAGCAATCGGCCAGCACGCCGACATGCAATGTTCGCGCGAGGCTAGCGAGCATGGTGCGGAGCCGGGCACGATCAGCGATCATGGCCGGAAGCGGTCCGAGGTCGTCCGATATGTTGTCGAGCGTCTTCGCTATAC
The DNA here is from genome assembly GCF_023954305.1 of Mesorhizobium sp. NCBI lineage: Bacteria > Pseudomonadati > Pseudomonadota > Alphaproteobacteria > Hyphomicrobiales > Phyllobacteriaceae > Mesorhizobium > Mesorhizobium sp. Next base: position 24,828 of record NZ_JAMLIG010000005.1, read on the forward strand.
GCGCCGCCGCAGGTCCGGACAGCGTGGCTCCGGCCTGTCGCTTGTCGAAATAGATCAACAGATCATCGAGCTGGCCGAGACTACGTTGGCTCTCGACTTCCGCCCGAAAGCCGGATCGGCTGGAGCCGGCATAGCCTTCGAACGCGGCGACGGAGGCGTGCTTGTACTGGATCATGCCGGCGATCGTGCCGAAGGGACGGTTGGCGATGTGCCATGCAATCGTGCGCCTGAACTGCCGCGTCGTGATACGCCAAGGCTGATCACCAGGCCCATTAGGGACCGCCGGTGTGTCCGGGGTGCCGAACAACGCGTTGAGATGGCCACGGAAATGATTGAGCTGACGCACGATCTCGGCCGAGAGGTGATCCTTACAAACCGATTTGGCGGCAAGTACCGGCCAGAGTGTTGTCAGCTCACGCGCGGATGCGGCTCGGAACGACAGGCGTTCCAGGACATCGACAGCTCTGGCGACAGGCTCGATGGTGACCCACTCGGCAGGCTCACCCCGGGCGGCCTTACCCTTATAGGCGACGGATCGGACGCGGTGGCGCATGATCATGCCATCTTCACTGCGCGTCAGGGAAAGGCATCCACGCTGCATCGCCTGAACTTCGCAATCCCGCATTCCGGTAAGATAGGCGCAGAGAATATAGGCTGCCGATTGCAGCATGCGCTCTTCCGCCGCGAGGGTCTTGGCGTCGAAGCGAGGCCGCCAGGGCTTGCCGGTCTCGGGCAGAATGGAGATCGGCGTATCCATACCCCCAGTCTCGACACCGAGTTCGAGCACCGCAGCTCTGATCTGGCGTGGAGCGCCATTGGTCAGTTGAATGTGCATCTTCGGCTCGGCCAGGGCGTCGATGCCGATGTGCAGATGAAGCAGGTGTGAGTTGACGGGTGGCAACAGGTCTCCTGTCTCGGGGTGTCGGAGAAATATGCCGTTATGGGCAGTGCCCCATATCGGCACCCCGCGGCCTTCGCTGCGAAGCCGCCCGAAATAGTCCTCGAGACGCTTGCGGTGTCGTTCTCGACGATGCTTGCGCTCGAGAACGCGATCGGCCTCTATGAGGGCCGCGCAGCGTGCTTCGAGACGGTCCATCTCCTCGCGCGCAGCGAAGATATCGGAAGCGAACTCGGTCACATACCGGATCGACCAGGCCAGCAGCGGCGACATAATCGCTTCGGGAATGCGCGGCGTCCGATTCTCACGGACGTGACGATAGCCAGCGACGCGAGCTGGAGCGCGTCCAGCCCACGGCTGGAATGGCAAGCCACTGGAGGGAAGATAATCCCGATAGGCATAGAGGTCGAATGGGATCTCCAACAGGTGAGCGACGATGATGGGCCGGCGGGTGCGATCAGCCTTGAGATCGCGGGCGTACCGGTCGAGAAGCGCTTGGTCGACCTGCCGAAGATCGAGGAAACCAAGGTCATCACGCACGAACTCAAAGAAGCGTCGTGCGCGGTTGAACACCTGCCGGACGCTGCCGGGAGGAAGTATCTTGCGGTGACCTGGCAGATCGACGTTCAGCCGAGCGTAGAGGAGTTCACGCAACGCCTCACGGACACCCGCATCCTCGACCGACCCGAAATGCACGGTGACGTGACAGCGGCGGGCATTCTCGCGAAACACGGCTGGTCCGAGATCCCAGCTCGGATCGCCGTATCGCGACAGAGCGTCCCGATCGAAACCGGGCTTTAGCGGAGCGGTCGCGAGAACCGGGCGCAGATCGAAGTGCCGGGAGGTAGACGGTGCTGGTGCCGGCCCTATCATTGCCGGGCCTCCGGCGGCAGATAAAGGGCATGTCCCTCCGCCTCGCGACGGGCTTCGGCAACCACGCTCTCGGGGAAAGCAGGGAGAACCTGCCCGACGATGCGATCATGCGCGCGGCCGAACTTCATTGCCCAGTCTGCGGCGGAGAGACCCACCCGTTGCTCTTTGATAAATTGCAGGAACGCGATGATCGCCGGCAGCTTGCGTGCGGTGATGACGGCGTTGCGGCATTCGAGGCAGCCCCAGAAGGGTTGCGGACAAGGCGCGCCGGCTTCCCCGAAGGGGCTGCGGTCAAAGCCTGAGCACGCCGCCAGCCAAACATCCTGTTCGCCGTCCAGAAGAGCGTCAACATCGCTGTTCTCTTCGGAAACGCCCTTGCTCAGGCGCCATGAGTCCTCGTCGTTAGGCGCCAATACGATCGGGCCGGCGGCCGCAGCGACTTCAGAAAATGCCTCGGCAACGGTGGCTTCGTGCAGCGGTCGCAGCGAGGGGATATCAGCGTAGTGACGCGCGGCGATCTCCGGCGTATGACCGACGGCGAAACGCGCCATATGGCCCTCGGTCTTCAGATACCAGAGTGCCTTGTGGGTCTTGCGCAAGCGAGAAAGAACAAGGCGGAGAGGCTCCCCATCGTCATCGATGAGATCATGCCCCTTTATCCATCTGGCGACGAGCTCCTGCTGATGCTCCAGACCTGCACGAAGCTGCTTCCGCCCGGTATAATAATAGAGCCAAAGGTTCTCGCTTGGGACGAACTGCCGTGTGAATCCCGTTGCCTCGATCAGCTTGCGGATCAGACCGCCCGGTGTTCCGATCCCGCCATCACGGACGCGAATGTACTTGTACTCAGCGCCGCGGGCACGCCGCTTAACGTAGGCGATCTCGATCGTGCCGGGTCCGGGATTTTGAAGGCAGTCGATCGTCAACGCCTTGCAGCATTCGAGCTCCAGGCCGGTCTCCAGAGATAGGAACGTCAGAAGCGGTGGAATATCCATGGCATGTAGATGGAAACGTGCGTGTAGATCTTCGGCTAGGGTCGAGACCGGGAGACCGAGGCGCAGCCTCATGAAATAGAGCCTCTTGAAGATACTGTCGCCGCTGCTGAGCCTGCCAGAAGCAACAATCCGGGCGTTGGCTTCGTCGGTCACTCTGCGGAGACTGGCATCGCCGCCGTCACCATCGAGCGGCTTCCCGATCCGTCTGAATATCTTGGCGATATCAGCGCGGGCCGCATCACGAAGCTGCCTTGCAACGAAGGGGCTATAAGCGTCACGCGGCTGCGAGCGACCGACGGATCGTGCAATGGTATAGGCCAAGCGACGACGGACGCCTTCGTCCAGAAGACCAGGTTGGTCGGCGTCGATCGAGCGCAAGGCGAGAATGGCCTTGGCGAGAACGGTATGCCGGTGAATAGGCTTCATCCCGCCGGCTTCGAGAAAAGCTTCGTATCCTTCGATGTCTTCAGCGCGCAGATCGGCGGGCGTCTTTGCCGTGGAGTGCTCGCGCAGATACGCGAAAAACTTCAGATAGCCCTGCAAGTGCTGTTTGATCGTGCTCCGCGCACCCAGCGAGCCACCAAGCCCGGACTGCCGACGAAGAGCACCTGCGAAAGGAATGGCGAGCTGTCGCGGATGCACATCGACAAGGTCAACTTCGACAGTCCCGCCGTAGCGCGCCTCGATGTTGAAGCGAAGTCCGAGTACCGGATCGCTGGCGTGCGGGGGAACAGCGCCATCGGCTGGTGCAAAGCGAACCGCGGTTCCCTTGCGCGGACGCCCCCTCACAGCGAGGCCTCCGAAGGAAGCAGCGCCAGGAGTTCCTCGACTGCCGCATCGACGGTATCGGCACGCGTCGCGATGTGGTCGAGGTAAATATAGGTCGTCGTCAGGCTGGCATGGCCGAGAAGCCGTTGTACCTGCTGGAGAGGATCGCCAAGAACTTGCCGATATCCCTCCATCGGCCCGGCAGGCAAAGCTGCATCGCGGAGACGATGCTGAATGAGCATCGCCAGCATGTGAACGGCGAAGGTGTGACGGAGCTGATGCGGGCTGATGCTGATATCGAAACCAAAGGACCTGCACCGGCTGGAGGCACGGGCGAAAGCGACTTCCCAGGAGTTCGGCTGCACCGGCAAGCCGATCTCCGAAAGCCACAATATCGCCGGTTCGGTCGGTGTGCCGTCTCTGTCGCAGATAATGATCCGAGCGCGTTCATCCGGGCCGAGCAGGTCGAGTGCAATATCGCCGCCACCAATCAACCGTAGCCGGGCAGCATGCCGATCCCGATGAACGCAGATCGGCCGGTCGATCGATTGCCACTCCGAGCGCCGCTGGAACTTCGCGACGGCATGGGCACGTTCGACATCGACATAGGCACGCACCTGTTCGAGCAGTCGAGCGGGAACGAGAATCTGGCGACCGCGATCGCCCTTGGTCTGGGCATCCGGCAAATCCAGCCAGACCTGACGGCCCGGACGCTGATCGGTGAGAACGAGATCGGAGGTGAAGAGAGATGACGCTTCTTCCAGCCGAAGCCCTGTGGTCACCAGGAGATCGGAGAACAGCGCATTGCGAATGCCGTTGCGATCTCGGGCACCGGGGCGTGTACGGCCGTCAGGAAGGAGCCCTCTGAGGCCGACATCCCGAAACCGCCGATAGTCATCGAGCGTGACGAAACTGACGTCCGCTCGACGCGCGGCGGGTTCATAAGCATCGTTCCGTGCCGCAATCTGCACCCGTCGTCCAGCGTGCCCCTGCCTCCAGACCGAGCGATGCGTGAAGGGTGCTTCCGCAATCAACCCTTCCTGCATACCCCAGCGATATAGTCGGTCGAGGCAGGCGACGGCGCGATTCCAGGAGGCAGCGGAGATGCGCTGCCCCGCGTCGGCACGGCGCCGGACGCGGTGATAGGCAAGGACATCATGCCGGTCGGCTTGCCATATCGTCTTCGCGCAGGCTTCCGAAAGAAAACGAGTCCAGACAAGAACGTCGTAGCCATAGGCGCGAAGGGAATGGCGGGAGCGAACGCCGTTGAGAGGAAGGTCGCGGAAAAAGCGATCCAGATCAGGATCGTATAGCGCCCCGTCCCGGAGGATCATTGGGACATGGGCGTCAAGGCCCTCCGCTGATCTGCGCTCCTGAATGGTGATGCTTGAAGCTGCGATTACATTGTCCACAAGTTGTTCAACCTTCCCCCGGACCCCCATCCGGGGAGCCAGTTTCAACGAAGGAGTTCAACTTGCCCGGCGCTATCCAGGCCGGCCTCCGCCAGCTATGTGGGAGCGCTGCGGCCGGCCTGGATAACGCCTCCGTCAGTCCTATTGCATCGACATCAGCAGGACACTGGGAGTCGGTGCAGACTGTCAAGATAAGGCAACCAGTTCCTCGCGGGCGTAGCCTTGGTCGCCCCATGCCTTGCGGCCGAGATCGCGGGCAAGGCGGCTTTCATGGCGGGTCCAGTGGACACATTCATGCCCGAGCGTGGTCGCGTGGGCCTCGGCCGACACGAAAGCCTCGAACGGCGGCATGCCGATGTAATCCGCGTCGATCTTGTAGAAGGCCGAATTGCCGCCCTCGCGAATATCCGCGCCGAGATTGGCGAAGAAGGCATCGGCGTGGGGGATACGCTGCTTGTTATCCGATCCGGGCGGAACCGTCGCGGCGGCGTAGTAGTGGGCGGGCAGGTTGTCGATCTGGTCGGCGCAAAAGACGCTGTATCCCTTCATAAACGGGATTCGGCGCTCGACTTCCTCGCCCTGCTCGTTTTCCTCCCTGCGCTCGATGGCGCTGGCATAGACGACAAGGGCTGACTTCTCGCCACGGCGAACCTGCCCGCCAAGAAGCGCGGCCTGCTTGTAGGTCAGCCAGTAGGCGGAAGCGTATCCGCGTTCGGAAGCCTCCATCCACAAAAGCACCGTATTGATACCGCGATAGGGGATGCCGTTATGGCGCAAGGGGCGGACAGGGGCGCCGCAGGCGCCCCATGGCTGCATCCATGGGCGGGCGCCTTTTTCAAGCTCCTCGATGATCTTCCTCGTGATGCGTTCATAAACATCGGCGCGGGGAGCGGCGTCGGGATCGCGCCGGACGCGGCGGCGTGGCTTGTCGGTGGTCATGGCTAATCTCCTCTTGTCCCGCGAAGCGGTTTCCTGTCCCGAAGGGGCAGGAGCCCCGCTCCTGCCCCCCGAGGCGTCGCCGGCGAGACCGGGAGAGAGGGGGCGCAAGGGACGGCGCAGAGCGCGGCGCTCGAGGACGCCCTGGCGGCCTCGATCGACGCGCGGCCGGCTGGTGCGCAACGCGGTTGCATCCCCCTGCGGGTGCGACCGACTTGCTGCACCAGGCGGTCAAGGCGGCCCCTTGCGGGGGGAGAGAGGGCAGCGCCCGCTTTCCCCCACCAGACAGACGGACCGGGCCGCCCCTGGGCGGCCGCCGCTCCAAGCGATATGCCAGCGACCCTATTGACAGTATCTTGGTAAGATACTACTGGAATGTTAATAGGATTGCAGCCATTCAACGGGAGGAGATGGGACTATGCCTACGTGGTGGAATGTTATGCGTGCCGGCGTGTTCGGAGCCGGATTGACCCTGAGCCAAGTTGCGCAGGCGCAGGAGGTGGTCAAGATCGGTCAGATCGAGGCACTGACTGGCCCTACTGCGACCTACGGCTGGATGTCGGCGCAAGGTGCTGGGCTCGCCGTTGACGAGATCAACGCGGCCGGCGGGTTCGCCGTCGGCGACAAGACCTACAAGCTCGAGTTAATGCAACTCGATACACGTGGCGAGCCCCGCGAAGCCACGGTCCAGTTCCGCCAGTTGATGGAGGGCGAGGTCAAGTTCGTATTCGGGCCGTTCCTCACCAATGTGTTCAACGCGATCGAACCGATCGCGAATCAGTACAATGGCAAGTTCCTGATGTTCACCGGCGCGACGTCCGCCCATGCGGCGCTCCAGCAACCGGATCGTGACTACCTGCTGCGAACCTGGAACTGGGATGCGGGCTCGAGCGGCTTCGGCACGCTGATGGTCGACTATCTGACGAAGCTGGAAACCAAGAAGGTTGCCATGCTCTTTCAGAACGATGCATTCGGCAAGACCGCCGTGGATATCTATTCCGGGCTTTTTAAGGAAGCCGGGATAGAACTTACTGTCGAGATGTTCGAGCCCGGAACCAAGGATTTCAGCGCCGCGCTTGCGAAGCTGGCCGCCGGCGAGCCGGACATCCTGTTCCCGGGTTATTCGGATGCCGTGCTCAACGACATCGTCAGGCAGTCCACGGAGTCGGGGTTCGGCGACCGCTTCTTCATCGTCCGAGGCTCGATCGGCCCAGCGCTGAGGAACAAGGACGCCATTCAGGACTACATTGCCTACGTCCCGAAGGATTTCGAGAGCGCGGAGAAGAGCGATCCGAAGATCGCAAAATTCATCGAAAGCTACAAGAATTTCTACAAGCGCGACTTCCCTTATGACCAGGCGCCGCTGTGCTCCTCGTCATGCTACGATCATGTCTACATGCTGGTCGAGGCCATGAAGCAGGCAGGAACCGTCGACGACGTCGGCAAGATCCGCGAGGCGCTTCTGAACATGACGTATGACGGCCTCTGGAGGATCACCTACGACCAGACCGGCGAGGCGGTGTTCAACTTCGACATCATCCATGTCCGCAACGGCGGCGCTATCGAGACGGTCCATTACGACCCGACCCAGGAATAGCTCCCCGACGCTCCCGCGACTGAGCGGGAGCGTCCGCATCCGGTTTTTTCAATCCATCACGGAAGCGCAAGGTCTGCCTGGCTTCCAAGGGGTTCGATTCAATGACACAGCTGGTCATCGGCCAACTGCTCAACGGCGTGATCGTGGGTTCGCTCTACGGCATCCTCGCCCTGGGCGTGACGCTTACATTCGGGCTCACCGGCGTCGTGAACTTCGCGCTTGGTGCATTCATGATGCTCGGGGCCTACGGTACATGGTATTTCTATGATGTCATCGGTTTCCCTTATCCGCTGGCGGTTCTCGCGGCGGTGATCGTGGTGAGCATCCTGGGCCTCGTCTCGGACCTGGCATTGTTCCGCTACACGCGCGGCAACCTCGTCAACGGCCTCCTGGTCTCGATAGGCTTGATCTTCATATTCGAGGCCATGGTGCTGACGGCTTTCACGACAACGCCGAAAGACCTTTCCTACGTACTGCCCGGAGCAGTGAAGTTTGCCGGGATCACGCTACCCAAGATCAGGGTGGCAGTGTGCGCCGTCTTCGTCGTGGTGATCGTCGGCACGTATCTGGCGCTTACGCGCACATGGCTCGGACGTGCCGCCTTCGCCTACTCACAGAATTCGGAGGCGGCGGCGCTCATGGGTGTCAGGACCGGGCGCCTCCAAACCTTGGTGGTCGTCTATTCGACGGCGCTGGCAGGGCTCGGTGGCGGTCTCTACGCCAGCATGTACTCCATAGAGCCGACGATAGGCGCGTTCTACATCCTGAAGGCGGTCGAGGCCGCTATCCTGGCCGGCGTCGGCAGCGTGATCGGGGCTCTTGGGGGCGGCATCATCCTCGGCATAAGCGAGAACATAGGATCGGTGTTCTTTCCCGCCGCGTTCAGGGATGTCTATGGACTCGTCTTCCTGATCGCCATCCTGCTCGTCCGTCCAGGCGGGCTCTTCGGAGATCGGTCATGAGATATGCTGTCCTGATCGGGCTGTTCATCGCCCTTTTGGCTCCGCTCGCAATAACGAGCGGTTCCGTCCTGACTATTGCAGTCTACGCGTTCATGGCGGCGTCACTGGCTGTAAGCTTCAACCTGATTTTCGGGTTCACGGGCCAGCTGTCGCTGTTCCATGCCGCCTCCTTCGGGGTGTCCGCATACATCGTCACCATTCTCGTCACGACGTTCGGCTGGAACTTCTGGTTGGCGCTCGTGCCGGCGCTCGCGACTGTGATCCTGCTCTCGCTCTTTGTCGGGACCATCTGCTTCCGGTTCAAGCTGAAAGAATTCTACTTCGCCGTCGTCACGATGGCGTTTTCGGAAGTGCTCCGCCTCATCACGGTGAACTGGTACAGCGTCACTAACGGCTCGCTTGGCATGACTGTGGTTGAGCGGCCAATTATCTGGACCCCTTGGGGGAGCTTTGCAATCTCGAGTGGGGTGGCGTGGTACTACCTGACTCTTGCGTTGCTTGTGATCATTTACGTGATCTGTCGTCGCATCCTGACGTCGTGGATTGGACGCTGCCTGGCTGCGATCCGCCTCAACGACCAGCTTGGCGAAACGCTCGGAATCAACGTGTTCAAGTACAAACTGTTGAGCTTCTCGATCGGGAGCGCGCTTGCCGGCCTGGTCGGGGCTTTCTACGGCTTCTTTTCGGGGTTCGTCGAGCCGCACTATTTCTCCATCCCACTCAGCCTCGACATCATCGCGATGGTGCTTCTCGGAGGTGTCAACTCCCTCATCGGCCCGGTTATCGGCGCGTTTGTCCTGACCGCCCTGCCGCATGTCATCGAGTTGAGCGCGGAACTGCGCATCGCGCTCTACGGCTCCATCCTTATCTTCGTAATCCTGGTGATGCCGAAAGGCATTGTCGGCCTTCTGACGAGCAAAAAACATGCTCCTTGACGTTCGCAACCTCACCAAACGCTTCGGCGGGCTCACCGCCGTCTCCAACGTATCCTTTGGGATCGAGCGGGGCGAGATCATCGGTATTTTCGGCCCCAATGGGTCTGGAAAAACCACCACGCTCAGCCTGATCGCAGGGATACTCAAGCCCACCAGCGGAGTTGTCCTGTGGAAGGAAAGGGACATTAGTTCCCTAGCGCCCTTCGAGGTCGCTCAACTCGGGCTGGTCAAGACGTTCCAGAACCCGCAGCTCTTTCCGGAGCTAACGGTTGCCCAGCATATGCGGATTGCATGCCATCTGCACATCAAGCGGGAACTTGGCGCCGGACGTCTCAAGACGTTGCTCAAGGGGATGCCGGAGGCGCTCGACCGCACGCTGGAAAGCAAGATCGAAAAGATGCTCGAGCTTTGCCGGCTGTCCGCCCTGCGCGACGAGGAGGCGGGCGCGCTGTCCTATGGCGGCGAGAAGATGCTGGGCGTAGCAATGGGGATGGTATGCGACCCCGAGCTGCTGTTACTGGACGAGCCGGCCTCCGGCCTCGGTCACGACGAGATCACCAATCTCGACGGGGTTCTGCGCGACCTCAAATCGCATGGTGTGACGCTCTGCATCATCGACCACAAGGTAGGATTTCTCGGCCGTCTGGCAGATCGTTCCATCGCACTGCATCACGGCGCAGTCATCGCCACCGGCAAGACGGAGGACGTTCTCGCGAGCGAAGCCGTCGTCGTCGCCTATCTGGGCAAGAAACATGCTTGAAGTCTCGAATCTCAACGTCAGCTACGGCAAGAACAAGGTCCTGCACGATGTTGCCTTCCGGCTCGAAAAAGGCGAGGTCGTCGCGCTGATCGGTTCGAATGCCGCAGGCAAGTCCACGACCCTGCGCACCCTTGCAGGCCTGAAGAAGGCGGATTCCGGCTCGATCTCGTTTGAGGGCCGCGCCATCGCCGCTTTGCCGACAGTGGAGCGGGTCAAGTCCGGCTTGGTCCTAGTACCCGAAGGGCGGCAGGTCTTTCCGAAGTTATCGGTCAACGACAACCTCCTGATGGGGGCGTATCACCGTCCCGATCGCGACCGGGTGGACGACGATCTCGAAAGGATCTTCGCCATGTTTCCCAGGCTGCGCGAACGCCGCGACCAGCGCGCAGGCTCGATGTCGGGCGGCGAGCAGCAGATGCTTGCAATCGGGCGAGGGTTGATGGCGCGACCCAAGCTGATGCTACTCGACGAGCCAACGCTAGGGCTTGCGCCGATCATTATCGACGAGCTCGGCGGGATCGTGCAGGGCCTCGCCAGGGAGGGGCTCACAATCCTTCTCGCGGAACAGAACGCGACTATGGCCTTAGGTTGCTCAGACCGCTCCTATGTCCTCCAATCGGGGCAAGTCGTCATTTCGGGGTCTTCCCGCGAACTGGCCGAAACCGACGAGATCAAGCAGATGTATCTGGGCGCGTAGCTTTGCGGCGCTTAGCTGGGGAACGCAACATGGCAGACCGACCTGAAATCTTTGCGTGGCAGATCGACGCCAATGCCGCAGATTACGATCTCCCCACCCTGGGTGAAGTGGATGTGCTCGTCGTCGGAGGCGGTGCGGCCGGCGTAGCCGCGGCCACCGTAGCCGCGGAAGGCGGGAGAAGCGTACTCCTCGTCGAGAAGTACGGCTTCTGTGGCGGCGCAGCCGTCGCGGGAATGTCCGGCACGATTTGTGGGATGTACTACGCGACCGACAGCCAAAGGAAGCCGGAGCAGGTCGTCTTCGGCTTCACGGAGCGGTTCCGCGGCGCATTATGGTCTCGCGGCGGGCTGACGGAGCCGCAGCGATACGGAAAGACCCATACCGTCACGCACGATCCGCTTGTCTGGCGAGAATGCGCTGATGGTTTCCTGAGCGATGCCGGCGTGAGGGTCCTGTTCCACACGGCCGTGACTGCCGTGCTCTTGGAAGACGACTGTGTCCGGGGCGTCGTCGTCGAGTCCAAGGCCGGTCGGTCGAAAGTGCTGGCGAAGCGAATTGTCGACGCTTCGGGCGATGCCGCCGTGGTCGCGCGCGCAGGATACGACTATACCTTCGGGGACAACGGCAAGATCCAGAACCCGACCATGTTCTTCCGGCTCGGCAACGTCGCGATCGAGCAGTTCCTGGCGTTCTGGGGCATGGACACCATCTCTCCGGAAAAGGTGGTCGCCTCGATCAAGGCGGCGCATGAAAGCGGGTCATATGACCTGCCGCGCCACAAGATTTGGATATTCCCGACTACACGCCCCAAGGAGATCATGGTGAACGCCACTCGGCTGACGGCGGCAGACGGGAGAATGCTCAATGTGACCGATCCGGCCGATTTCACTGAAGCTGAAATTCTCGGGCGCAAGCAGGTGAGGGAATATGCTCGGTATCTGGCTGATCATGTTCCAGGTTGTCGAGATAGTTTCGTCGTCGATACTGGTGTCGAAGCTGGCATCCGCCAAACACGAACTATTGTCGGTGTTCAAACCCTGACAAACTCGGACGTCGTCGAGTGTCGCAAGCAAAGTGATACTATCTGCCGCTCACCCTGGCCGATCGAACTGCATAGCGGCGACAAGCCGAAACTGCACTGGCTGCTCGATGACTACTATGACGTTCCGTATCCGACGCTCGTGCCAGAGCAGGGGCGCAATATCATCGTCGCCGGCCGCTCCCTTTGCGCGGAGCACGAGGCCCTTGCGTCGGCGCGGGTTACAGCCCAATGCTTCGAATACGGAAACGCTGCCGGGACGGCGGCGCTCATCTCGCTGGAGGAAAGCATCCCGTTTCGAGATATCCCCGGCGAGGCCGTTCGGGAGCGGATGCAGAAGTAGCCTCCCCAAACCATCGATCCCGCATAGTACGCTGGAGTCGAACCCAGCGGCAGGATCAGGTTCCCCTGAAGTACCTGACAAAACCTGCAAATAGCCGGGAGCGTGTTATTGCGGCGGCCGGGAGATGAGGGCGACACGGTAGGGATGGCGTGGCGACCGTAGTGGTTCGCGCGACGGCTGAGCTGGTCGATACAGACGCGGCAGCGCCCCGAAACTAGCGAGGATTGTGTTGAAAGTCGCCAAGCTCCTTGTCGCGAACCGTTCCGAGATCGCGATCCGCATCTTCCGCGCCGCCAACGAGCTCGGCATCCGCACCGTGGCGATCTGGGCGGAGGAAGACAAATACGCGCTGCATCGATTCAAGGCCGACGAGAGCTATCAGGTCGGGCGCGGCCCGCATCTCGCCAGGGAGATGGGGCCGATCGAGAGCTATCTGTCGATCGAGGAGGTGATCCGGGTAGCAAAACTGTCGGGCGCGGATGCGATCCACCCCGGCTACGGCCTGCTTTCCGAAAGCCCGGAATTCGCCGAGGCCTGCGCCGAGGCCGGCATCACCTTCATCGGCCCGCGGCCGGAGACCATGCGCCGGCTCGGCAACAAGGTGGCGGCGCGCAACCTGGCAATAGAGATCGGCGTGCCGGTGGTTCCCGCCACCGACCCGCTGCCCGACGACATCGAGGCGGTGAAGACGCTCGCGGCGCAAATCGGCTATCCGCTGATGCTGAAGGCATCGTGGGGCGGCGGCGGGCGCGGCATGCGCGCCATCCGTGCCGAAGCCGACCTCGCCCGCGAGGTGACGGAGGCCAAGCGCGAGGCCAAGGCCGCCTTCGGCAAGGACGAGGTCTATCTCGAAAAGCTGGTCGAGCGCGCCCGCCATGTCGAGGTGCAGGTTCTGGGCGACACCCACGGCAACGCGGTTCACCTGTTCGAGCGCGACTGCTCGATCCAGCGCCGCAACCAGAAAGTGGTCGAGCGCGCGCCCGCGCCCTATCTCGACGATGCGCGGCGCGAGGAGCTTTGCGGCTACGCGCTGAAGATCGCGCAGGCGACGTCCTACGTCGGGGCCGGCACGGTCGAGTTCCTGATGGACGCCGACACGGGCAAGTTCTACTTCATCGAGGTCAATCCGCGCATCCAGGTCGAGCACACCGTGACCGAGGAGGTGACGGGCATCGACATCGTCAAGGCGCAGATCCATATCCTCGAAGGCGAGGCGATCGGCACGCTCGCTTCCGGCGTGCCGGCCCAGGAAAAAATCCGCCTCCACGGCCACGCGCTCCAGTGCCGCATCACCACGGAAGACCCCGAGCAGAACTTCGTGCCGGATTACGGCCGCATCACCGCCTACCGCTCGGCCGCAGGCTTCGGCATCCGCCTCGACGGCGGCACCGCCTATTCGGGCGCGATCATCACCCGCTACTACGACCCGCTGCTGGTCAAGGTCACGGCCTCGGGCGCGACGCCGGAAGAAGCGATCAGCCGCATGGACCGGGCGCTGCGCGAGTTCCGCATCCGCGGCGTCGCGACGAACCTTACCTTCCTCGAGGCGATCATCGGCCACGAGAAGTTCCGCGACAATTCCTATACGACGCGCTTCATCGACACGACGCCGGAGCTGTTCGCCAGCGTCAAGCGGCAGGACCGCGCGACCAAGCTCCTGACCTATCTCGCCGACGTCACCGTCAACGGCCATCCCGAGACGCGCGGCCGTGCCATGCCCAACGCGCAGGCGGCCGCGCCGCGCGTGCCCTATATCGAGGCGACGATCCCCGACGGCACGAAGCAGAGGCTCGACGCGCTGGGGCCGGAGAAGTTTGCCGCATGGATGCGGGACGAGACCCGGGTGCTGTTCACCGACACGACCATGCGCGACGCGCACCAGTCGCTGCTCGCGACGCGCATGCGCACCTTCGATATCGCGCAAATCGCCGGCGTCTACGCCCGCGCGCTGCCGGACTTGTTCTCGCTCGAATGCTGGGGCGGGGCGACCTTCGACGTTTCCATGCGCTTCCTGACCGAGGATCCGTGGGAGCGGCTGCACAAGGTGCGCGAGGCCGCGCCCAACATCCTCACCCAGATGCTGCTGCGCGGGGCGAACGGCGTCGGCTACACCAACTATCCCGACAATGTGGTGCGCTATTTCGTGCGCCAGGCGGCGCGGAACGGCGTCGACCTCTTCCGCGTCTTCGACTGCCTGAACTGGGTCGAGAACATGCGCGTCGCCATGGACGCCGTGCGCGACGAGGGAAAGCTCTGCGAGGCGGCGATCTGCTACACCGGCGACATCCTCGACCCCGCCCGCGCCAAGTACGATTTGAAATACTACGTCGCGCTGGCCAAGGAGCTGGAAGCGGCGGGCGCGCATATCATCGCGGTCAAGGACATGGCCGGCCTGTTGAAGCCGGCCGCCGCGAAGGTGCTGTTCAAGGCGCTGCGCGAGGCGACCGGCCTGCCGCTCCATTTCCACACCCACGACACCTCCGGCATCTCTGCCGCGACCGTGCTGGCCGCCGTCGAGGCGGGCGTCGACGCCGTCGACGCGGCGATGGATGCGCTGTCCGGCAACACGGCGCAACCCTGCCTCGGCTCGCTGGTCGAGGCGCTGCGCGGCGACGCGCGCGATCCCGGCCTCGACCCCGAATGGATCCGGCGCATCTCGTTCTACTGGGAGGCGGTGCGCAACCAGTACGCCGCCTTCGAGAGCGACCTGAAGGGGCCGGCCTCGGAGGTGTGGCTGCACGAGATGCCGGGCGGCCAGTTCACCAATCTGAAGGAGCAGGCGCGCTCGCTCGGGCTGGAGACGCGCTGGCACGAGGTGGCGCGCGCCTATCACGACGCCAACCTGATGTTCGGCGATATCGTCAAGGTGACGCCCTCGTCCAAGGTGGTCGGCGACATGGCGCTGATGATGGTCAGCCAGGACCTGACCGTCGCCGATGTCGAGAACCCGGCGCGCGACATCGCCTTCCCGGATTCGGTGGTTTCCATGCTCAAGGGCGATCTCGGCCAGTCGCCGGGCGGCTGGCCCGAGGGGTTGCAGAAAAAGGCGCTGAAGGGGGCCGAGCCGATCACGGTCCGGCCCGGCTCGCTTCTCGCCCCGGCCGATCTCGTCACTGAGCGCAAGGGCATCGAGGAAAAGCTGGAGCGCACGCTTTCCGACGCTGAGTTCGCCTCGTGGCTGATGTATCCCAAGGTGTTTTCCGACTTCGCCGCGGCGCAAGGCGAATACGGCCCGGTCAGCGTGCTGCCGACCCCGTCCTATTTCTACGGCATGCAGCCGGAGGAGGAGATCCTCGTCGACATCGAGCGCGGCAAGACGCTGGTCATCCGCTGCCTCGCCGTCGGCGACGCCGACGACAAGGGCATGGTCACCGTGTTCTTCGAGCTGAACGGCCAGCCGCGCCGCGTCAAGGTGCCGGACCGGGCGCACGGCGCCGCCGGCGCGAGAGCCCGGCGCAAGGCGGAACCCGGCAATCCGGCCCATGTCGGCGCGCCGATGCCGGGCGTCGTCTCGACCGTCGCCGCCGCCGCCGGGCAGACCGTGACGGCCGGCGACGTGCTGGTCTCCATCGAGGCGATGAAGATGGAAACCGCCCTCCACGCCGAGCGCGACGGCACGATCGCCGAGCTGCTGGTGAAGACCGGCGACCAGATCGACGCCAAGGATCTGCTGCTTGTGTTCGCGGAGAGCTAGAGCATCTTGCGGCTAGACGGAACCGTCTGGCATTGTATGATTAATGCACCATCAAATCCCGGTAAAATGCCTTGGAGGTATTATATCCTCGACACGCCGACGCTCTTGTAAAACAGCTTTCGGGTGTAATCTTCGATGACATCCATCAATTCCTCGGCCTTTTGCAATGCGCCGACCTCGTTGTTTTCAGCGATCGCGCGGGCGCGCGCCGAGTGGAGCGTACCGACCTGTTCCAGATTGTCGAGCTCAGGATAAAATTTGAAGTAAAACCGCCGCGAAAGCGCCAAAAGGGGCGAGATGGCTTTCTCGGCGAAAGGGTTTCCCGCGAGCTTGGCGATCTGGCGATTTATATCAAAGAGATGACGAAGATAGGAATGTACATCGGTCATACCTGACTTCGCCATAGCATTGGCCATGTCACCGAGCTCGCTGCGTTCTCGCGTCGAGGCACGTTGGGCAGCACGTTCGGTGATGAATAGCTCAAGGTTTCGCCGGAACTCAATGACAAGAAGCTGCTGGTGCAGGTCGATTTCGGCCACCATCACCCCATGGCGCCGCAGGATACCGAGCAGCGAATCGTTTTGCAGGCGTTTGACCGCTTCACGGACAGGGGTACGCCCGATGGAGATCAGCTCGCCAAGGCTCTCTTCGCTCCATTTGCTGCCGGGAGGAAGTTGAAGGGTAACGATCAGTTCCTCCAGCTTCCTGTGCGCCGTTTCAGCCTGCGACTCCACCGCATCGCCCGTGGGGCTTGACACCTTTCCAGTCATTCTTCCTCCAACCAACGCGCCCAGCGCGACTCACCCAGCCAACCCTGCTGCATCATACGTCTAGCATATCAAAGCCCTATTGACTGGACATCTCTAGTATCTTACAGACATCTTAGTAGGATGCTAAGCGTTCGCTTTGCTGAAAAGCCTAGAAAATCGCGGTGTCAGGCGGGGCGTCTCGCCGATCATGGCGACGTTTCACTTTGGCAGGTGCTCGAGGAGGAGAAATGGAAGTCAAACAATGGCCAGGCTCGCCGGCCGTTCGCGTCGAAATCGGCGAAAAGGTCGGCCAGATCGTCATGGAGCGCCCGTTTCGCCGCAATGCTATGGACCAGGACCTGGTGGATGGGATCAAAAACGGGCTTTTTGATCTCGCGCGCAATCAGGAAATCGCCGCGATTGTCTTGCATGGGGCTGCGCCGGGATTCTGCGCTGGTAGCGATCTCAAATTTATCAGCAAGATGAATATCGACGCGATCAGCCGATTCGAGCAGGAATGTGGGGATCTTGGCCGTCTGATTGGGTTTATAGACAAGCCAGTCATCGCTGCGGTCGAAGGTTTTGCGATTGGCGGCGGTTTTACCCTCGCAACGTGTTGCGATCTGGTCGTCGCGGCCAGCGACTCCAAATGGAGCTTGCCGGAAGTGCCGATCGGGTGGCTCACCCCGTGGGGGATCAACTCGATCGTTGCTAGGGCAGGGCATGTCGTGGCCCGAAAACTCAGCTTCGGACTGGATACGCTCGACGGAAACGAGGCGCATCGCGAAGGTCTGGTCGACTATGTGACGGATCCGGGCAGCGCCTTAGCCTTCGCGCTCGATCTCGGGACGCGCATCGGTGATCTCCCAGCGCCCGCCGTTTGCGCGACCAAGCGGTTCTTCTCATCCTACGTCATGGACAAAGCGGAAGCCATGGACTTCGAGGCGAACCGGCTCTTCAGCCAGAACGCTCTCGAATCCGAAGCGCAGAAAACATTCGCCCGCTTCCGGAAGGCGTCCACGCCGGAGCAGCCCGATGTCTAAGATCGTCGATATTTCACAAGCTCTCTCGGTTATCCGCAAGGGCGATACCATCGGTTCCGTCGGCGTCATCGGCTGGCTTGTGCCCGACAGGCTTCTCGAAGGGATCGCTGACAATTTCAGGAATGGTCGCGGTCCCGGAGACCTTTCATTCTATTTCCCGGTCGGCGTGGGCGATGCGCTCGATATTCGCGGCATGGACCACATAGCTGTTCCTGGGCTTCTCAAAAGGGTGATCAGCGGCAATTACGTCAACCCCGTAAACCCGAAGACGGGTCGCCGGGCCGAGATGATGCGAATGGTAATCGACAACCAGGTCGAGGCATATGCCTGGCCGATCGGCGCCTGCATGCACTGGCTTCGCGAGGTCGGACGAAGGGGACCCGGCTATCTGACCGAAGTGGGCCTCGGCTCATACATCGACCCTCGGCAGGAAGGCGGAAAGATGAACGCCCGGACAACGGAGGACCTGGTTCAGCTCCGGACGTTCGACGGAAAGGACTATCTCTACTACCCGACGTTTCCGCTCAACGTCGCCCTCATTCGCGCCAGCTTCGCCGACGATCTGGGAAACCTGTCTTTGTCGGAAGAGCCAATACACTCGTGCACCTTGGCGCTCGCCCTTGCAGTGAAAGCATGTGGGGGAAAAGTTATTGCTCAGGTGTCGGCGACCGTTCCAGTCGGAAGCACGCCCGCCTCCCAGATGCACATACCCGGGAACCTCGTCGACTACGTCGTCGTTGCCAAGGGGCAGATGACCACGGATGTCGATTATGACGATCGATATCTAGCCGGCACATTCGATCCGCAGGCGTTTTCCGCCACATATCCGCAAGGCATCGAGAGGGTGATCGCTCGCCGCGCCGCCCGCGAGCTGCGCGAAGACGAGGTGTCGATTTTCGGTTTTGGAGCCGCGACGAACATCCCGCTCATACTTGCCGAGGAAGGCAAGTTCGACAATGGAGGCATCCATCGCCATCGTCACACGACCGAGCACGGCGTGTTCGGCGGGATCGTGATGAGCGGCTGGCAGTTTTCCGCCAATCTGTATCCCGAGGCGCTTATCGATGGTCCGTCGCAATTCGATTTCATCGATGGCGGCGGATGCAAGTTCGCGGCCCTTTCGTTTGCCCAGTTCGACGCGGTCGGAAACATCAATGTCTCCAAATTCGCCGGTTTCAGCCCCGGCGCCGGCGGGTTCATCGATATCGCGACAAATACTAGACGGCTGGTGTTCGTCGGCACCTTCACGACCAGCGGGCTGGATGTCGCGGTCGCTGACGGTGCGATCGATATCCGCAGGGAAGGCACAGTCCGGAAGTTCGTAAAGCAGGTTGATCAGGTCACCTATCCGTTGATGCGTGGTGTCACGGAGCGCGGCCAGGAGGCGACGGTCATCACGGAGCGCGCTGTCTTCCAGGTAAAGGGCGGCAGGCTTGTCCTGACAGAGATCGCTCCGGGAGCGGATCTGAAGCGCCATGTCATCGAGCAGATCGACTTTCCGATCGAGGTCGCTCCGGATCTGCGCCCGATGGACGAAACACTTTTCAGGATGGGAGATCTGAAATGACGTTGCTCGATTTGTCCGAGGACGAGAAGCTTCTCAAAGAGGCGGTTGAGGCCTTCGCAGAGAACGAGCTGCGAGAATCCGTACGTCCGTACGTTGCGCAGCACAAGTTTCCGACCGAGCTGGTCAAGCAGTTCCTGTCGTTGGGTTTCATGGGGACCGCCTACGAAGCCGCCTATGACGGGTCGGGGTTGGGTGCAAGAGGCGCAGCGATCGTCGCCGAGGTGTTGGCTCGGGTAGAGCCGGGCTTTGCCGCCATATACCTTTGCAACAGCGCCCCCATGACGACGATTGCGCGGTACGGCTCCGCGGAACAGAAGGAAAGGTGGCTTGCCCCGCTGTGCCGCGGGGAAATGATCGCTTCTTTCGGCGTCACCGAACCCAGCGGCGGCTCCGATGTCGCCACCATCAAGGTGCGGGCGGTAGAGGATGGCGATTCTTTCATTCTCAGCGGTTCCAAAATCTTCTCCACCAACGCGGGAACACCGCTTCATGGGCTCTCCACGGTCATCGGGGTCACGGATCCCGACAAAGGCCCCAAGGGCCTTTCGACCTTTATCGTTCCGGTAGGAACGCCGGGCTTCTCGGTCGGCAAGGCGGGAACCAAGGTCGGTTGGCGGATCGCCGATTCGGTGGAGCTGTTCTTTGACAATTGTCGTGTTCCGAAAAGCCAGATGATCGGCAATCGCGGTGATGGCTTGAAGCAGATTCTCACCACACTGAGCATCGGCAGGATTCTCGTCGCCGCAACCGGGCTCGGTCTGTCGCGCAAGGCGGTCGATCTCGCGAAGGCCTATGGTCGCGATCGCAAAGTGGGCGGCCGGCCCGTATTCGACAATCAGGGATTGGCTTTCCCACTGGCAGACGTGTTGACGAAGATCCATGCGGCGGAGTTGCTGGTCAGGCATTCCGCGTGCCTGTCTGATGCGGATCGGCAGTTCCGCACCGAAACGTCGATGACCAAGCTGTTCTGCTCCGAGCTGGCCTCCGAAGCCGCCGACATCGCCCTGCAGGTTCACGGCGGCTACGGCATATTCGAAGAGTTCGAGGTGTCTGGACTGCTTGGAGAGGCGAAGGTTTTGCAGATCGTGGAGGGTACGAGTGAAATCCAGCGGCTGGTAATTGCCCGCGAATTGTCCGCTTGAGCGGGGTCAACCAAATGAAGCTCGTCGTTCCAGTCAAACGCACGATCGATGCGAATGTGAAGGTCCGGGTGAAAGCGGACGGCTCTGGCGTCGATCTGGCGAATGTGAAGATGGCGATGAACCCGTTCGACGAGATCGCGGTGGAAGAGGCGATCCGGCTCAAGGAAGCCGGCAGGGCGACCGAGATCGTCGCCGTGTCGATCGGCCCGGCCCAGGCCGCCGAGACGCTGCGCACCGCGCTCGCCATGGGCGCCGACCGCGCCATCCTCGTCAAGACCAACGAGACGGTCGAGCCGCTTGGCGTCGCCAAGATCGTCAAGGCCGTGGTCGACGAGGAGAAGCCGGAACTGGTGATCCTCGGCAAGCAGGCCATCGACGACGACGCCAACCAGACCGGCCAGATGCTGGCGGCGCTGCTCGGCTGGGCGCAGGGCACCTTCGCCTCCGAGGTCGAGCTGGCCGACGGCAAGGCCAAGGTGACGCGCGAGGTCGACGGCGGCCTCCAGGTGGTCGAGATCAAGCTGCCGGCGGTCGTCACCGTCGACCTGCGCCTGAACCAGCCGCGCTACGCCTCGCTGCCCAACATCATGAAGGCGAAGAAGAAGCCGCTCGACGAGAAGGCCGTCGCCGACTACGGCGTCGACGTTTCGCCGCGCCTCAAGGTGCTGAAGACCGAGGAGCCGGGCGGCCGCAAGGCGGGCGTCAAGGTCAAGGACGTTGCGGAACTCGTTTCCAGCCTGAAGTCCGCAGGCGTCCTCTAGGGTCCGGAAAAGGGAGATCGATAAAATGGCCATTCTTCTCGTTGCCGAACATGACAACGCCACCCTTTCCGACCAGACCGCCAAGGCGCTGACGGCGGCCGCCAGGATCGGCGGCGATGTCGACGTGCTGGTCGCCGGCAAGGGCGCGAAAGCCGCCGCCGACGCGGCCGCCAAGCTCTCCGGCGTGCGCAAGGTGCTGCTCGCCGAGGCCGACGAGCTCGCCGAGCGGCTGGCCGAGCCCACTGCCGCCCTCGTCGTCTCGCTCGCCGGCAATTACGACACGGTGATCGCGCCGGCGTCGACCATGGGCAAGAACGTCTTGCCGCGCGTCGCCGCCCTGCTCGACGTCGCGCAGGTGTCCGAGATCATCGAGGTGGTGTCGGCCGACACGTTCAAGCGGCCGATCTATGCCGGCAACGCCATCCAGACCGTGCAGGCGACCGATGCGAAGAAGGTCATCACCGTGCGCACCGCTTCCTTCCAGACAGCGGGCGAGGGTGGTTCGTCCCCGGTCGAGGCGGTCGCCGCAGCCGCCAATCCCGGCCTGTCCTGCTTTGTCGAGAACAAGCTGTCGGAAAGCGATCGTCCGGAGCTGACCTCGGCGAAGATCATCATCTCGGGCGGCCGCGCGCTGGGTTCTTCGGAGAAGTTCAAGGAAGTGATCCTGCCCGTCGCCGACAAGCTGGGCGCCGCCGTCGGCGCCTCGCGCGCGGCGGTCGACGCCGGCTACGCGCCCAACGACTGGCAGGTCGGCCAGACCGGCAAGGTCGTCGCGCCGGAGCTTTACATCGCTGTCGGCATCTCGGGCGCGATCCAGCACCTGGCCGGCATGAAGGATAGCAAGGTCATCGTCGCCATTAACAAGGACGAGGAGGCGCCGATCTTCCAGGTCGCCGATTACGGCCTCGTGGGAGATCTCTTCACAATCCTGCCTGAGTTTCACGACGCGATCTGAAAATTCAATGAAGGCGACATAATCAGTGTCAACGAACCTGCGACGAAATTCATTCTAGCTAATATTACCCCCTGCATTGTCACCAAGCAGTTGCGCTCGCGGGATTTGGACCGTCCTCCCGAGGAATGTGCGAGTTGCTACAAGCAGCGTTGTGCGCTCAGGCACTGGCCCCAGTCTTGAAGCCAAGAGAGACTTTCGTAGCGGCGCCGGGGTTGCTCTGAATATTCCGTAGCATATCCTCCACCGTCTCCGTCAAGCCATATTGTTGGTTCCAGCGCCAGTCAGACCGCGCTGCTGAATCATCAATCGAGTTCGGCCATCCGGCGGCGATATTTTTCCTGATATCTGGCTCGTATCGAATTGCGAAGTCCGGAACATATTTCCGGATTTCCGCTGTCAGCTCGGCTGAAGTGAAGGCCCTAAAGATCATGAATCTCACTCATAGTAACCATGCGTACTGCGAGTTTGTTAGTTTGCGGGTTAAGACGGACACTCCGCCGATTAACCGGAGGAGATCGACGTGAGAAAACTCTTATCAGCAGCCTTTCTGACATCAGCGCTGTTTTTGTTCGGAAGTTCAACCGCTTTTTCCCAAGACGTGATTGTGACGCCTGACGTCAAGGAAGCCGGCAAGCTCACGATCGCGAGCTCGCTCGCCTACGCCCCATTCGAGTTTGTCGATGCCGGTGGAGCACCTGCCGGGCTGAATATCGAGCTCGCGGACGCGGTCTCGAAAGCGCTGGGCGTGAAACTCGATATCGTCACAATTCCTTTCCCGGCCACTATTCCCGCGATCGTTTCGGGTCGGGTAAAGGTAGGCTGGGAGAGGTGGTGCCGGTTTCTGAGACAGGAGCATAAGGTGGATCGCCCGATGGAAAGGACGATCCAGCATGAAGACACGCAGACGGTTTACGGCCGAGTTCAAGGCCAAGGTTGCGCTTGAGGCGATCCGCGGCGAGCGGACGATTTCGGAACTGGCGACGAAGCACCAGCTTCATCCGAACCAGATCACGCAGTGGAAACGGCAGGCCATCGAGAACCTGGCCAAGGCATTCGACGACAGGGCTTCGGATGCGCAGGCCGGCCGGGAAGCCGAGGTGACGAAGCTGCACGCCAAGATCGGCCAGCTCGTCGTGGAGCGGGATTTTTTGGCCAAAGCCTTCGATCGCTGAGCCTGGATCGGAGGAGAATGATGATCGATCCCGATCACGAACGGCTCTCGATCCGCCGCCAGTGCGAACTGGTCTCGATCTCGCGGGCCTCGTTCTATCGACAGCCGGCGGGCGAGACGCCCGAGAACCTCGAACTGATGCGCCTCATTGACGAGGCGTTCACGGAAATGCCGTGGTATGGCTCGAGACAGATGGCGCGGCACCTACGCCGTCAGGGCTGGTGCGTAGGCCGCAAGCGGGTCCGGCGGCTGATGCGCAAGATCGGCCTGTCACCGATCTACCAAGCGCCGAAGACCAGCGAGCCGCATCCCCAGCACCGCATCTATCCCTACCTGCTGCGGCATCTCAACATTGAGCGCCCCGATCAGGTCTGGTGCGCCGACGTGACCTACATCCCCATGCGGCGCGGCTTCCTCTACTGAGGTGGACCCGGATTTTGAGACAGGGGCATAAGGTGGATCGACCGATGAAAAGGACGATCCAGCATGAAGACACGCAGACGGTTCACGGCCGAGTTCAAGGCCAAGGTTGCGCTTGAGGCCATCCGCGGCGAGCGGACGATTTCGGAGTTGGCGACGAAGCACCAGCTTCACCCCAACCAGATCACGCAGTGGAAGCGGCAGGCCGTCGCGAACCTCGCCAAGGCGTTCGACGACAAGGCTGCTGATGCGCAGGTCGGCCGGGAGGCCGAGGTGACGAAGCTGGCCAGCTTCCCGAGCAGGACGTCACGGTGTTCACGGTTGAGGACACGGCGTCGGACACGGCCGCCTTCGTCGACCGCTACGGCTTCGGCCTCGAGGACTGCGCGAATACGATTATTCTGCGTTACCGGAAGGGCGGCGTTGATCGGTACGCCGCGATCGTTTCGCTCGGTTCGAAGCGGCTGGACGTCAACGGCGCCGTCAAACAGCACCTCGGCGCTCAGCGGCTGACCTTCGCCAAACGGGAGGAAGCAACCGATCTCACGGGCATGGAGTTTGGGGGCATCACGGCGTTTGGCCTGCCCGATGACTGGGCGATTTTGATCGATTCCACGGTGATGACCCGCCCGCAGGTCGTCATGGGAGCAGGGGTGAGGGCGACCAAACTTCTTTTGCCGCCCGCCGCGCTGGGCAGGCTTCCCAACGCCGACGTCGCGCAGCTCACCATGACGTCGTGAGTGCAGGCAAGGTTGCTCTCTGCCCGGACTGAGCTGACTTCGCGAACAGCCTCTACGCACGGAAACTTATTCGGCGCCTTGTGTGCGTCGTTGCCGCGGTAGGACTTTTCGACGGCAAAACTGCCTCACTCCGTTGCGTTTCACGCTCGCCCGGTGACTTCGCTTCAAAGCGGCTTCTTGCTCCACTTTGCGATGACACCGACGATTCCTTCCCGGAAGAGCAGGACGCAGACGACAAAGGTGACGCCCTGGATGATCGTCACCCATGCCCCGAATGTCGCGAGGTAATTCTGCATGGTGACGATGACGGCCGCGCCGACGATGGGGCCGAAGACGGTTCCCATGCCGCCGATCAACGTCATCAGCACCACTTCGCCCGACATCGACCAATGAACGTCGGTCAGCGACGCAAGCTGGAACACGATCGACTTGGTGGAGCCGGCGAGGCCTGCGAAGCCGGCCGAGAGTACGAAGGTGGCGAGCTTGTAGCGGTTGACCCGGTAGCCGAGCGAGGTGGCGCGGGCCTCGTTCTCACGGATCGCCTTCAGGACCTGGCCGAAGGGCGAATGGATGATCCGGTAGATGGCGAGTAGACCTCCGAAAGTGATGGCCAGCACGATCCAGTAGAGGCTGCTGTCGGCGCTCAATCCAATCAGGCCGAAGAGGTCGCCCCGCGGGACCGCCTGGATGCCGTCCTCACCGCCGGTGAACGGCGCCTGCAACGCAAAGAAGAACACCATTTGCGCGAAGGCGAGCGTGACCATGGCGAAGTAGATGCCCTGGCGCCGGATAGCCAGCGAACCTATAGCCAGGCCGAGGATGGCGGCCGCGGCCGTTCCCGCAAGGATGGCAAGTTCCGGCGACAGGCCCCAGACTTTCGCGGCATGGGCAGTAATGTAGCTCGCCCCGCCGAAATAGGCGGCATGGCCGAAGGACAAGAGACCGCCGTAGCCCAGCAGAAGGTTGAACGCGCACGCGAACAGCGCAAAGCACATGACCTTCATGACGAAGACAGGATAAACGAAGAATGGCGCGATCAGACCCACCGCCAGGAGCGCCATGAAGATGGCGACGTGGTGGCGCGGCATGCCGGATGTGGCCTGTTGGACGACGATTGTCGTGGATTGTGCGTCGACCGTGGACATCAGGCGGTCCTCCCGAACAGGCCGGCCGGCTTGACGAGCAGCACGATGGCCATGATGAAGAAGATGACGACGGAGGAGGCTTCCGGGTAGAACACCTTGGTCAGCCCCTCGATCAGCCCCAGCCCGAAGCCGGTGACGATCGAGCCGAGGATCGAGCCCATGCCGCCAATCACCACCACGGCGAAGACGACGATGATCAGGTCCGCTCCCATGTTGGGGTTGACCGAGTAGACGGGTGCCGCAAGGACGCCGGCGAACGCCGCCAGCGCCACGCCGAAGCCGTAGGTCAGCGTGATCATGCGCGGCACGTTGATGCCGAAGGCGCCGACCAGCGTCGGGTTCTCGGTCGCGGCGCGAAGATAGGCGCCGAGTTTCGTTTTCTCGATGAAGAACCACGTTGCCAAGCAGACAACGAGCGAGGCCACCACCACCCAGCCGCGATAGTTGGGCAGGAACATGAAGCCGAGGTTCTGGCCGCCGGCGAGTTGGGGCGGGATCGAATAGGGCAGGCCGGATATGCCGTACTGGTTGCGCAGCAGGCCTTGCATGATCAACGCAAGCCCGAAAGTCAGGAGCAGCCCGTAGAGATGGTCGAGATGGTAGAGCCGGGCGATCATCAGCCGCTCGAGCACGATGCCGAAAGCGCCCACCAGAAGCGGCACCAGAAGCAGCGCCCACCAGTAGCCGATGCCGAGATAGTTGAGCAGCATCCACGCCACGAACGCACCCAGCATGTACTGAGCGCCATGGGCGAAGTTGATGATGTTCAAAAGCCCGAAGATCACGGCAAGTCCAAGCGAAAGGATCGCGTAGAACGATCCGTTGATCAGGCCGAGGAGCAACTGACCAAACAGCGCCTGCGGCGGGATTCCTATCAACTCGAACATCGCCTCACACCCCCAAATACGCTTCAATCTTGCCGATGTTCGCGTCGAGCTCGGCATTGGGGATCATGTCGATGACCTTGCCCTGCTCGACGACGTAGTGGCGGTCGGCCACCGTCGAGGCGAAGCGGAAGTTCTGCTCCACCAGCACGATGGTGAAGCCTTCCCCCTTCAGCCGCGCGATCGTGCGCCCGATCTGCTGGATGATCACCGGCGCAAGACCCTCCGTCGGCTCGTCCAGCAGCAGCATCTTCGCGCCGGTCCTCAGGATGCGCCCGATCGCCAGCATCTGCTGCTCGCCGCCCGACAGCTTGGTGCCCTGGCTGGAAAGCCGTTCCTTCAGGTTCGGGAACAGCTCGAAGATCTGCTCGACGCTCATGCCGCCCGGCTTGACCTCAGGCGGCAGCATCAGGTTCTCGCGCACGTCGAGCGAAGAGAAGATGCCTCGTTCCTCGGGGCAGAAGGCGATGCCCTCGCGCGCCACGAACCGTGCCGGCGCGTGCATAAGCTCCTTGCCCTGGAAAACCACCGAGCCCTTGCGCTTCGGCAATATGCCCATGATCGACTTCAGCGTCGTCGTCTTGCCGGCGCCGTTGCGGCCGAGCAGCGTCACCACCTCGCCGGGCTTCACATCGAACGTCACGCCATGCAGCACATGGCTCTCGCCATACCACGCCTCCAGGCCCCTGACGTCGAGCAGCGGCGCCGAAGCCATCGCCGCCGTCGTTGTTGCAACCGCCGCCTCAACCATGTCCCGCTCCAATATACGCCTCGATCACCCTTGGGTCCTTCGACACCGTGGCGTAGTCGCCTTCCGCCAGCACCTTGCCCCGCGCCAGTACCGTGATCGTGTCCGACAGCGACGCCACCACCGAAAGGTTGTGCTCGACCATCAGGATGGTGCGGTTGGCCGAGATGCGCCTGATCAGCGCCGCGATGCGATCGACATCCTCATGGCCCATGCCGGCCATCGGTTCGTCGAGCAACAGCATCTCGGGGTCGAGCGCCAGCGTGGTGGCGATCTCCAGCGCACGCTTGCGCCCGTAGGGCAGGTCGCCCGCTTTCGCCGCCTCGAACGCCGACAGCCCGACATCGGCAAGCAGTTCGCGCGCCCGCTCGTCGAACGCCGTCAGCACCTTCTGCGAGCGCCAGAAGTCGAAGGAGTCGCCGCGCTGCCTTTGCAGGGCGATGCGCACATTCTCCAGCGCCGTCAGATGCGGGAACACCGCCGAAATCTGGAACGACCGCACAAGCCCGAGCCGCGCTATATCGGCTGGCGACAAGGCCGTGATGTCCTGGCCCTTGTAGGAGATGGTCCCCCGCGTCAGCGGCAGGAACTTCGTCAGCAGGTTGAAGCAGGTCGTCTTGCCCGCACCGTTCGGGCCGATCAGGGCATGAATATGGCCGCGCCGGACCGACAGATCCACACCCTCGACGGCGAAGAAACCCTTGAATTCCTTGGTAAGGCCAACTGCCTGGAGGATCGTGTCGCTCAATTTCTTCTCTTTCGGCGTGTCAAGCCCGTCGGCCGGGAGTTTCCTCGCGGTCCTGATCACATGCGACCTTTAGGATAAGGCAGGCCGGGCGTGGCGGCTGGTATGACCGCTGCGACCATGTTCAGCGCGACCGCGGGGCCTGCCTCCTGCTTCACATGACACCTCGACCGGCGTCCGTGGGCAGGGGCAGGCCAAATTTCGTCAGTTCTTGACGAGCGAGCAGCGGGATTCAGACAGGGGCTGGAAAGCAGCTTCCCCCGACACCGGCTGAAGAATGTCGTAGTAATCCCAGGGGGTTTTGACATCCTCCGGCTTCTTGATCCGGGCGAGGAAAAGATCGTGGATGAGCAGCCCATCCTCGCGAATCTGTCCTCCACGCGCGAAAAAGTCCTCGATCGGCTGCTTCTTCATCTCGGCCACCATGGCAGCGCCGTCGGTCCAGTCCACACGGCTGGCGGTCTCAAGAAACAGCCTGGTCGCGGAATAGTCGGCAGCCTGATAAAGAGTCGGCATGCGATTGAACCGCTCATAGAACGCCTGGGAGAACGCACGGCTTTCATCGTTCTGGTTCCAGTAGAACCCCTCGGTCAGCACCATGCCTTGCGCCTTGTCGACACCCATCGAATGGACGTCGGTGATGAACAGAAGAAGCGAGGCGAGGGACTGGCTGTCGTCGCCGCCGACGTTGAACTCGGAAGCCTGGGAGACTGTGTTGACAGTGTCCGATCCGCCGTTGGCGATCGCGATGATGTCCGCTCCAGACGCTTGAGCCTGGAGAAGATAGGAGGAGAAGTCAGCCGACCCCAGGGGGTGATAGACGGCGCCCACCACGTTTCCGCCGGCCGCTGCGATGAACTTCTCCGAATCCTGCACCAGTGCCCTGCCGAAGGCATAGTCGGCGGCGATGAAGAAGAACGACTTTTTGCCTTGCTCGATCAAAGCCCTGACCGTTCCGTTGGCAAGGGCATAGGTGTCGAGGCCGTAGTGGACGCTGTTGGGGCTACAAGCTTCATTGGAAAGCTGCGCGGACAGGGCTCCCGTGACCAGCAAGGTCTTGTTGTACTGCTGTACGAGCGGAACCATGGCGAGCGCGACCGCTGAACCTGCGGCGTTGACGATGACGTCGACGCCATCCGCAGCCAGCCACTGGCGGGCGATGCCAGAGGCGACGTCAGGCTTGTTCTGATGATCCGCAACGAGAATTTCGATGTTCTTGCCACCGACGGTGCCGCCCAGGTCAGCCTTGGCCTGCTCGGCCGAGTAAGCCGAGCCCGGTCCGGCCATATCCGCGTACATGCCGCTCATATCGGTCAGGACGCCGATGCGCAGCGTATTGCTATCGGCCATTGCGACCGTCGAGAAGGCCGCCATGCCGACGCTGGCCGCCAGAGCTACACTCAACCTTTTAAGCATTGTTTCCTCCCTGCTTGATGATGCGAACTTGACAGGGGGTAAAACATTGTTTTTATGCTGTGTCAAGAAACAATGTTTTAGCTATCTTCAGCCTTGAGGCCTGACGATAGCGACCACGGGGAGGGTGGCCATGGCTGAGGAAAAGCCGGACGAAGGTCAGGCGATCGAGCATGAAGAGCGGCGTCTTCCGCGCGTGTTGTGGCGCATCCTGAAGCGCCACGCCGAATTGACGCCGAACAAGACATTCCTGCTGTCGGATACCGGCGCCATGACCTATGCCGAGGCGTGGGAAACCGTTCGCTCGATCTCACGGGGCCTGATCAGTGCAGGAGTAGCACCGGGGGATCGTGTTGCGATGCTGACGCCGCCGGAAGAAGCTTTTCCGCTCGTCTATCTCGCCACATCGATGGTCGGAGCGATCTGGCTGGGCATCAACACCCGCTTCACCGAAAGCGAAATCCGCTTCCTCATAGAAGACGCGCGTCCCGCCATATTGATCACCCGCGACAAGATCGGGGAGCGCGACTTTGCGACATTGTTCGCGCGATTGAAGAACGACTACCCGTTCGTATCGACCTTGCACGTCGTCACGTCCGACGGACTGCCGCCCGCCATGCTGACGGGGGCGACGCCCGACCTCGAACGTGTTCTGGACGCTCGCGCCGAAGAGGTCCAACCCGATGACGCCGCCTTAATCGTGTATACTTCGGGCTCTACAGGGCGCCCGAAAGGGGCCGTGCTCAGCAATCGGGCCGTCGTCGAAAACATCGCCGTGCAGGTCCGGCGTTTCGGTCTGGTCGCCGATGATCGTTTCCTGCTGCATCTGCCGCCGAACCACGTTGCGGGCAACATCGAAATCCTGATCGGAGGCTTTTACGCCGGCTGCACGATCGTGCTTCTTCCCGAATTCGATACCCCGCGTCTGGCCAGGACGATCAGGCAGTTCAAGGTGACTGCCCTCATGCAGATTCCGACGCTCTATGTGATGATGTTCAACGACCCGGCCGTCACGGATGAGGACCTGGCTTCGCTGCGGAAGCTGTATTGGGCGGGGTCGGCCGCTCCACGCGCAATGGTCGAGACGATGCGCCGCCGTATTCCGCTGGCCACGCTCGTCACCGGCTATGGAATGACCGAAGTCTGCGGGTTCGTGACCTACACGCAGCCGAGCGATCACATCGAGGACCTGATGGATACCGTTGGCGCGATCGACCCGGCTTTCGCGCTACGCATCGTGGACGATACGCGCCAGCCGGTTCCTGTCGGCGAGCGGGGAGAGATTGCGCTTCGCGGAGCGGTTCTGATGAAGGGCTACTGGAATCGCGACGACGCCACCGCCGAGGCGATCGACGCGGACGGTTGGTATTATACCGGCGATCTCGGCGTCATCGACGACAGGGGATACGTCACACTCGTCGGAAGAAAGAAAGACATGTACATCTCCGGTGGCTTCAATGTCTATCCGCGCGAGATCGAGATCGCGCTGGAGTCGGAGCCAAGGATCGCGCTGGCATGTGTGCTGGCGGAGCCGGATCCTGTTTTCCAGGAAATCGGCGTGGCCTTCGTGGTCCCGAAGGCTGGCGAGACCATCGATCCGGCCGAACTGACCGCGTTCTGTCGTGAACGTCTAGCGAATTACAAAGTGCCCAAGCGGTTCGTGCTCCGCGACAGCCTGCCGATGCTGGGTGTGGGCAAGATCGACCGAATGGCATTGCGAGCGGAGTTGCAGGATAAGAAATGAGTGATCTGATTGTTGAACACCGCGGTGCGGTAGCGGAATTGTGGCTGAACCGTCCGAATGTGCTGAACGCGCTTTCGGGCTCGTTGCAGGAACAGGTGATTTCTGCCTTCGCGGAGCTGGAGGCCGATTTAGAGATCGGCGTCGTCATTCTCGCGGGTCAGGGTCGGGCATTTACCGCGGGATCGGACCGGAAGGAGATCGCGAAGCTTCCCGGTTCGCCGCCGCAGCAGGTGCTCGAGAGTTTCGCGCGCGGCGAGCGATTAGTGCGGACGATCCTGGATTCACGTCTCACCGTGATTTTGGCGGCGCACGGCTATTGTGTCGGGGGAGGCGTATCGATCGCCCTTGCCTCGGATGTCTGTCTCGCGGCCGAGGCCACGCAATTCTTCATTCCGGAACTAGACCTGGATATGGCCTATCTCTGGCAGAGCACACCTCTGCTCGCCGCCAGTGTCGGGATCAGTCGAGCGCGCGCGCTGATCGTCACGGGCGATCGGTTCGATGCGGAACAGGCTCATGGCATGGGGCTGGTACACGCCGTTTCTTCTCCTGAGCGCTTGTTCGATGACGCGAGAGAGCTTGCTAAAAGGCTGGCAGAAAAGCCGCGAACCGCGCTCGAAGCGCAGAAACGACTTGCCAGACGGGCGATCGATCGATTTCTGGCAGACGCTGAAGAGGAATTTGCGCTACTGGTAGCCGCCTCCGATGGAGACGGAAGAGCCGATGTTGCAAATTCAAACTGACATAGCCACCGACAAAGTACCTCCTCTTCCGGCGGAGGTGGTCGAACGTCTTTTCCCGGCGGCGATCAAGGCCTTTGCAGAGCGTGACTTTCATGCTGTCGGCATGCGCGACATCTGCGCGGCCTCGGGCGTGAGCACGGCCACGATCTACAAATATTTTCGTTCCAAGGAGGCGCTTCTTTTCGCAATCCTGAAGAAGCAGCTCGCCGCGATCGACGTCGACCTTCGCGCCGCCGTCGCTCGGGCACCGATGGCGCGAGAACAATGGAGCGCCTGCTTCCAGGCGCTGATGGGGCACTACAACGCCTATCCAGACTTCGCGACCGTGTATTTCATCACGGTGCCGACGAAAACGTGGATCTCAGAAGGATCGTGGGCGTCCTTTGGATCAGCCGATTTCCTGCAGGAGCTTGCAATTAAGCAGCAACGATTGGGAGAAATCGACTCAGGCATCAGCCCTTCGATGATTGCCTCTCTCGTCTTCATGCTGTGCACACGGGAAGTGCAGTTGTGGTTCTATCGCGGCAAGACCTGGCACCTGACCGATCGTTGCGAGCGTATGACGGCGCTATTCTGGAAGACTGTTAAAACCTAAACGGAAGGGAGGCATATCGCGAAGGCCTTGTCGACTATGTCACCGATCCGGGAAACGCCTTTCGCGCTGTATCTCAGGATACGGATTAACGGTCTGCCTGCCCAAGCCCTTGGTTCGACAATCCCACAATCGCAAGCAAGCAGGAACAGCTCACAGATGTTACCTTTACGGTAACGCACATTGGCTAAAATTGCTCACCTAGGGAGTAGCGGGAGCTATACAAGAGTCCATGTTGTGCTAGGGTTTATGTGCCGAAGTGTCTGTCCGCAGGATCTCCTGCGATATACCCATAATGGCACACTTGGAGCTGCCTTGCTCGCAGATGCGAGCAGCGCAGTTTGAAAGGAGGATGCAAGATGCGGATGATTCTACCCGTTCTGGCACTAGCCGCAGCGATCATTTTTGGGCCGGTCGGATCGACGAGGGAGGCGAAGGCCGCTTCGGAGGCCGAATGCGCGATCTGGATTTGTCTGCCCGGCGGCTTTCCTGGCGGCTGTGAAGCAGCTCACTCGGCGATGATCGCACGGATCAAGAGCCTTCGCCCACCTCTACCGCCTTTCAAGGAATGTTCGGTCGAAGCAGCTTCGAATAGCATGACGTTCAATTGGGGAATGGCCGCATACCTGCCGGAACGACGGGTCTGTACGCGAAGCTACCAAAGCGCCCACTCGCAGCCGTGCGCCGAATGGACGACCATGCCCGAGACCTACGTAAAAGGAACATCCTGTCTCTCGACGTCCGACGGTGAAAGGCAGCCGGCTGGATGCGTCGCGACTTATCGCTATGGCGACGTATTCTCGGATGGTGTGCCTATAGGCGACACCTACTATTGGCGCTGAGCAAGAACAGATTTAGGCGCGGTTGTACCCGAGATTCAACATTGCGGGCGCTATAGGCGTCGTAACCGCCGCGTCCTGCCAGGCAGTTCCGGTTTAGGCTGTCCAGCTTTCTTCTCTGCTTGCCGTCCTAAGGAGAGGGTGCATGAACAGTCCCAACCCCGACGATACAAGACTGAGTGCGGTTGATCTCCAAGCTAAGCTTGAAACTATCGATTGGTCGGATGATGGGATCAGCGAACTTACCAAGCTTCAGCCGAAGGATGAAGAAGGCCGTTATATGCTGATGCTGTATATTTCAGGCTACATCATAGCTCACGGGCACACGCTTTCCGCAGCCGAATTGCAAGCCCTGCGAACGCACGCGGCGCTTGTTGGCGACGAATCATCCCTCCAACAGTAGCAAAATGAGGAGTTTTCCGGCCCGTCAGTTGAGCGCGGCAAGCTCTACAGTCTTGCGCGGCTAGATTGGGCGATGCCTCGCCGTCTCGACCGAGACCGCGCAGAGCGAAATACTTGAAAAACTATAATATAGATTCCGATAATACACCTGTCATCCGCGCGAGTTCCATAACGTATATTATGCGACTGGCTTCAATATGACAACAATACGTGTGATTGGATCAATATACATGGTATCGTTGCTGTAATCAATGCCCCTGCTCCATGTCCTGACTTGTTCAATTTAGATGTTCACGGACTGCAAGTCGTGCAACGCCCTGCGTCCGCATGACGTCGACCATCTCGGCCATCGTAGGGCCGTCCAGCCTCGTTTCGGTCAGAACGTAATAGGCCAGTGCCAGCCGTAGCATGGCCTCCGGGCTTCCGTCGGCCACGGAATAGGCAGCACAGCGGCCGAGAACCGTTTCGGCTTCGCAGCGCTCCATGTTGCGCAGCTCCGAGACGATCTCGCTGACGGGTCGATGCGGTGATAGCCGATACATGATCTGCCCCCCTTTTCGATGACAGGAGGCGCAGCGGCCGGAGCCGGGTGTTAGTACCCGCCATGCGTGGCCGCTCGGCGGCACAACCGCCTTTGGGCCGTAGCCTTGGACATGCGCGGCTGTCACCCGGCCGTCGCTATCGACAGCCGAGGCCACGCATTTTGGAGGGTACTACGCCTCACCTCCGGTCTCTCGGAGGCGGCTAGAAACTACGGAGTTCGGATGGGTTCGTCCAGCGCGAGTTATGAAGGATCGTCGAAAGACCGATCGGCCGGAGGATCACAGAAGCCGGCCAAAGGCGCTACGGGTCAGCGATCGGTCCTGGCCGGCCGCTGGCGGGCGTCGACGAATGGAGGGGTGATCTCCGATTCCCGCTCGGTCAGGAGATTGAAATCCGCGATCGGGCGGCGGGATGCGGTACGATCGACCGCCTTGCGCCGCCATTCCTCCATGTCGAGGACATAGGTGCCCCAGATGCCGTAGCGTGCGGCGACGGCGTGTTTCTGCGCCGCGAAGTAGCGGGATCGTGATGGCCAGGGCGTCGAAAGCCTCGCCCAGCCGACCACCAGCATTTCGTAGGCAAGATCCTTGATGCCTGCCTGACAATGGCCAACGGGCACGCCATCGCGGTCGACGCCCTCGATCTGACACGTCACCTGCGCACCGCCGACGATCCGCTTCAGCCAGGCTTTCGACAATGGCCCGCATGGAACCGGCGGCGGCGCCTTGACCTGATCGCGATCGGTCCAGCGTGGATCAAATGCCCATTGCGGAACGTCGCAGGCGTCGATCTCCGCGAGCCTCACACGGCTTTCGTGATGTGGAAACCACAAGCTGCGGCCGTCGATCACGGCAACGCGGCCGCGAATGGTATGGGGCGCGGCCGGTGCTGCGGGAAGCGCCTTGACCTCGCTCGGCCGGACGGCCCGCGACTGTCCCGGCAAGTCGGCCGCGACAGCAGTACTCGAGACCAATCCGACGATGGTGGCGGCGACGGTGAGTTTCACTGATCGGGCCTTTCACGGGAAGCGCGGCCAAGAAGGATGGCCGGATGCTGCACGTCGGGAAACTGCCAGAGACCGGCACGGTTATCGCGCGCAAGCTGCTCGGCGACGGCGTAGTTCATGTATTGGGGCAGTCCGTTCCGATCGAGCGCGGCGAAGTGGTAGCCATTGTTGATGAGCAGCGTGCCGAGATCGACTTGCTCCCTGTTGATCGTCGCGTAGCACATCACGAATGTCAGCTCGGGGGCTTTGACGACTGGCGCGCAGATCGGCGTGGTATCGGTGATGAAGGCCGCGAACACGGCAATCGAGGCTTCGCCGCAATCCTGCTGCTCGCCGGTCCGGTTGGTGAATGTCGTGCCTCGAAGGCACGACTGGACGCCAAACAGCCGGTAGCGCCCTGCCCCGTCGTGCCAGGTTTCCCCGGATTCGAGCGTGACGCCGGGAGCGAGCTTGAAATAGCCCTCGGGCGCTGCGGTTGCCGGCGGAGCACAAAGAGCGGCGATCAAGAGTGTGGCTGCTCCTGGCCGGATCATTGATCGCGCGTCCTCGGATCGGACTGCATCCCAAGCCCCGTATTGCGGCTTATGCCCTCGGCCTCTCCGAGATCCGTCCGCAACGGCTTCCCGTCTTGCCCCTTGGCGACCCGAAGCGCGCCGAGCGAGACTAGCTGCTCTTCGATCATGTCGATGGCGTCGAGCGAGGGCGGGAAGTAGGACCAAGTGTAGCAGGTCGCGTTCTGCTTCGGCTGACCGAGTTCGGTCATGAACGCGCGGCAGAAGACGACGCTGGCAGAGCGCATCATGATTTCGAGCTGCTGGACGGCAAATTCCGCGCAGGTTCCCGTGAAATCTTCCGCGCGGTTGACCATCTCCCCTTCGCAGGGCTCGACCCCGTAGAGATTGACGACCGTATCGGCGTTTGCCCGCAACTCCGTAGGCGAAACCACGCCGAACGGCTCGGCCGAGGCAAAGCCCTTGCGCTCGGATACGCCACCCTGCCCGTCATAATATTCGATGACCAGCACCTTCTTGCCGGGACTGGCGAGCGATTTGACGTAGCTCTCGTCGATCGGCGGCGCCGCGGATGTAGCCGTAATCGCGAGCGCCGAGGCCATGATCGAAAGCGGCAAGCGCATTTTTCCACCTCTCTTACCAAGACCATTACCTTAACGGGCATACTCTGCCAACGCTAGGGCTTTCCGAAATCGCCAAAAGCGGTTATCAGATAGCCATATTGGCATTGAATCGGCGATCACCAAGCGGCGTCTTGCCGGCGATCGAAACCGTGGAGCGGCCCCCGATGGACGGCACGACACATTTCCGCACCAGCACCCGTCTCGGCTGCTCGACGCTGGTCCTCATTGCCGTCACAGCGACAGCGGCGCCGGCTCAAACACGGGATATTCTGGCATTATCTAGCACTGAAGCGGCCGCCGTGCACTCCGAACCGGCCGCATCGGCAGATCAGGCGTTTGAGGAACGCTGGAACGGCGGCGGCGAATTCATTGTTGGCCAGGACGGGAGATTGACGGCCGGGACGGCATCGCATGCCGCCTCGGTAGGTGCAATTTTGCATACCCATAAAGGTAATGTTCAAATTGGCATCATATCCAATGAGACTGCGCCCCTCGTGCAGTCGAAGGAGTGCGGACCGTCTCCGCTGAGCCCGGACCAGATTCGGATGCTGGTCGAAGAAGCCGCCACGCGACATGGAGTCGATCCGGCCTTCGCGGTCGCTGTTGCCTGGGCCGAAAGCGATTTCGACCGAAACCGCAATTCCCCGAAGGGCGCGCAAGGCGTGATGCAGCTCATGCCGGCAACGGCTGAGCGCTTCGGCGTGGCGGACGTCTGCGATCCTGCCGACAATATCGAGGGCGGCATCGGCTATCTGCGCGTCCTGTTCGAGCAGTTCGAGAATCCCTTGATCGTCGCCGCCGCCTACAACGCCGGCGAGGCCCGCGTGCTCGAACACGGCGGTATTCCCCCGTTCCACGAAACAGTGGGCTTCGTCGCCAAGGTCGTGAACTACCAGCTCGGCCGCTCCATGCCGTCGACCGCCCGATCAAAGTCCGATCCGTCCTCCGCTGCGGGAGCAGCGAACAGCCCCCACTCCGGCGTCATCACGGCGCGCGCGCACGGCGAATTCGTCGGGGGCGTCATGCACTTCAACTGGAGAGAAGAAAAATGAGGCGAAGGACCATAGCAAACTCCTGGCTGCGCCCGGTCTGCCTGTCGGCCTTGACGGTGGCGGCCGTCCAGCTCGGCGCGGTCGACGTCGCGTTGGCGCAATCTGGCGGCGGCGGTGCGTTCGGGCCGATCCAGACCGCCATGGAAATGATCGTGGACTTCATCACCGGCCCCTTCGGCCGGCTGTTCGCGATCCTCGCGGTCATCGGGCTCGGGTTCCTCGCCTTCGTCGGAAGGCTGAGCTGGTTCACGGCGGGCGCGGTCCTGATCGGCTTCGGTCTGGTCTTCGGTGCGCCGGCGATCGTCGACCAGCTCATCGCGGCTGTCGGGAACTGAGCCATGGCGGAAACCGGCGACGACAAGCCCCGGCTCACGCCGCTGGTGATCGGCCTTACCCGGTCCCCTACCCTGTGGGGCGTTCCCTACATGGCGGTCGTGCTGGTGGTCGCGGTGACGATCATCGGCTGGCTGATCACGAATTCCTTCTGGTCGCTGCTGACGGCTCCCCTCGCCTATCTCGTGCTGTTCTCGCTCTGCGCATATGACGCGCGGATTCTCGACGTGTTGCAGGTCGCGCTTTCCAAGACGCCCCGAACGCCGAACAAGGTGTTCTGGGGCGCGAATTCCTACGGGCCGTGACCATGCTCAAGGTCGTTCGCGAAGAGCTGGGATTTGGGCGGGAAGCGCATCGCGAGCGCCCCATGGCGACCCACATCCCCTACCTGCGCCACATCGCGGATACGGTCGTGTCGCTAGAGAGCGGCGCGCTCATATCGGTCGTGCATCTCAATGGCCTGTTCTTCCAGACGGAGGATCAGGTCGAGTTGAACATGCGCTCGGAAGTGCAGAATACGATGATCCGCGCGCTCGGATCGAGCCGCTACGCGCTGTGGTCGACCGTCATCCGGCGACAGGTGGACACCGAGCTTCCCGGCGCCTTCCCCGACGAATTCAGCGCGCGGCTCGATGCGCGCTACATGGACCAGCTTCGCCGCAAGCGCCTTTTCACCAACGACATTTACCTGACCCTCGTGCGATCGCGGATGCGCGGCGCGCTCGGCATGACCGATACCGTCAGGTCGGTCCTCGACAGGGCCGCCGGCCGATCGAGCCAGGACCATCGGCTTGGCGAGGTCGTGACCGAGCTCGAGGAAGTCGTCGCTAACATAGTCAAGGAGCTTCACAAATACGGCGCGCGGCCCCTTGGCATCGTCTACCGCGACGGCCAGCCCTACTCGGAACCATGCGCTTTCCTGAACACGATCCTGACGGGCGGCGTCGAGCGGCCGATGCGGCTTCCGCGCATGGGCATCCGCAACTATGTCGGCACCTCGCGGCTGCATTTCGGCAAGCGCACCCTTCACGCCCAGGCGGCGGTCGATCAGGATTCGCGCTTCGGGGCGATCCTTTCGATCAAGGAATACCCGCCCTATAGCGGACCGGGCATGCTCGACGGGCTGCTCCAGATGAACCACGAATTCATCCTGACCCAGAGCTTCACGCTTGCCGACAAGCCGATCGCCCAGGAGCGGATCACCCGATTGAAGCGCCAGATCGCGGCCTCGGACGAAGGCGGCAGCTCGGTCGAGTCCGACATAGACGACGCGCTCGACGCGCTGATGAACCAGCAGTCGGTGTTCGGCTTCCATCATCTGACGCTGCTGGCGCTGTCGCGCGATCTGGAGGGCGTCGGCCGGGCCGTCTCGGATCTCGGCTCCTGCCTCACCGACATGAACATCAACTGGATTCGCGAGGACCTGAACATGGAAGCGGCCTTCTGGGCGCAGCTTCCGGGGAACCATGCCTACATCGCGCGCAGCGCGATGTTGTCGAGCGCCAATTTCGCCGGCCTCTCGTCGATGCACAATTTCGCGAGCGGCCAGCGTGAGGACCTGCATTGGCGCACACCGATCACGATCCTCGAAACCACGTCGCAAACGCCCTACTGGTTTTCATTCCATCGTCGCGACATTGGACACTTCCTCGTCACCGGGCCGACCGGATCGGGCAAAACGGTCGTCCTGACCTTCCTGCTCGCCCAGGCGTTCCGGATCGAGCCACGGCCGCGGGCCGTGTTCTTCGACAAGGACAGAGGGGGCGAGATCTTCATCCGCGCGCTCGGCGGCACCTACGAGGTGCTGACGCCGGGCACCGCGACCGGCTTCAATCCATTGCAGCTCGAGAACACGGCGCCGAACCGGGAATTCCTTCTGCGACTGCTGAAGGTCATGCTTCGGCCGGGCGAGCGGCTGGATTTCACGCAGGAGGAGGAGGATACGCTTGAGCGCGCGATCGGCAGGCTGATGCAGGAGCCTGCCCGGCAGCGCACCTTGCGCAATCTTGCGGGTCTTCTGCAAGGCGGCGCGCGCGCTCACGCCAACGATCTCTACTCCCGCCTGCGGCCATGGGTCGATGGCGAGAAGGCATGGCTGTTCAATGCCGAGCGCGATGCGCTGTCCTTCGGCGCTTCGGTCGTCTTCGGTTTCGACATGACCAACATTCTGTCGGTCGCGGAGCTGCGCACTCCTACTCTGATGTATCTTTTCCACCGCCTTGACGAACTGCTCGACGGCAGGCCGGCGATGTTCTTCATGGACGAAGGGTGGCAACTGCTCTCCGATCCCGAATTCTCGGCCTTCATCATCGACAAGATGAAGACGATCCGGAAGGCCAACGGGATCGTCGGCTTCGGAACCCAATCGGCGGCCGACATTGCCAGGGCAGCCGCCTCACACACGCTGATCGAACAGTCGGCCACGAACATCCATTTCCCAAATCCCCGCGCGGATGAGGAAAGCTACATCAACCGCTTCGGGCTGACGTTCAAGGAATTCAATTTCATCAAGAACACGCCGCCGGAGAAGCGGGCCTTCCTCATCAAGCAGGGGACGGACTCCGTGATCGCGCGGCTCGATCTGTCGGCCATGCCCGATCTCGTAAAGGTGCTGTCCGGCCGCCGGGAGACCGTTGAGGAATGTGCGGCGCTGCGCGCGCAGCACGGCGACGATCCCAAGGCGTGGCTGGCCGAATTCTGCGGATGGGAGAACCAAGATGAAGCCTCTTGATCGGGCCGTTCGCGGCCTCATCCTCGGCGCTGCGCTGGTCGCGGCTCCAACCGCTGCCGTGGCCGCGATCCCGGTGATTGACGATGCGGTCCTCGATGAGCGCGCCGATCGCGACAAATCGACGACCGGGATCGAGGAGACGGACAAGAGCCGCTTTACCGTCAACAAGTCGGTGACGTGCTCGATGTATCGGCCGGGACGGCGCGACGATCCTGCGAGCGCCGTGCAGGCCAACCCGGAAATCTCGGGCCTCGTGCGCCGGATCGCGCGCGAGGAGGGCGTCGATGAAACGGAGTTTCTTGCCCTCGTCTATCAGGAAAGCAGGTTCAATCCGTGCGCGCAGTCGGGGGCCGGAGCCTACGGCCTTGCGCAGCTCATGCCAGGCACCGCGGCCGAACTAGGGGTCAATCCCTACAACATCGAGCAGAACCTTCGCGGCGGCGCGCGTTACTACAAGCAGCAATTGCGCGCGCACAACGGAAACCGCGCCCTCGCCCTCGCCGCCTACAATGCCGGCGCCGGCAATGTCCGCAAATATGGCGGCATCCCGCCCTTCAAGGAAACGCAGGGCTATGTTCGGGCAATCGAGAACAAGTGGATTCCCGCACTCGGCGGTTCCGACCTCTCGTCGATCCCGCTGAACTATGGCGGCGGCAATTCCGCCTATGTCGGCATGCGCGACGCCACGCTCGGCTCCATGGCGACCACGCAGGCCATGTCCGACAGCCACGGCAACGTCGCGTCGTGGCTGCAACAGCTCGGCGGAACGGGAACAGCCACGATTCAGGACAGTTGGGACCTGAATTCCAGCGCCCGCAACGCCAATCTCGAAATGATCAACCAGGCCATCAAATTGGCCGGCACGATCGCCCAGCTCGTAAATTCCCGAAACACGATGGAAGCGAGCGCGCTGTCGAGCGCAACGCAAACGGTACGTCGACCGCAGCCCGACGGCTCGCGCGAGGCCTCCGGCCTTTGCAGCGAACGCGACGGCCAGGTCTGGGACGAACAGCGCCAGGCTTGTGTCGAACGATACGAGAACCCGGACCTCGTGAATGTGCAGCTTGAACCGAAAGAGGAAGCACGATGATGAAGATCATGCGACTTGTAACGCCCATGGCGGCCGCCACGATGGCGGCAGGCGCGGCCTATGCGCAGATACCCGTCATAGACGCCAAGAACTATGCGGTGGCGCAGCAGACCGCGAAAACGACCGACAACATCCTCGATACCAATCGCGATATCCTGAAAACGGTCGAGGAGACCTTGCAGGCAGTCACCGGCGATCGCAG
Organism: Mesorhizobium sp.; assembly: GCF_023954305.1. Classification (NCBI taxonomy): domain Bacteria; kingdom Pseudomonadati; phylum Pseudomonadota; class Alphaproteobacteria; order Hyphomicrobiales; family Phyllobacteriaceae; genus Mesorhizobium; species Mesorhizobium sp. Next base: position 66,632 of record NZ_JAMLIG010000005.1, read on the forward strand.
CAGCACCAGCCAGTCGATGACGGGTCTTGCGGTCGGACAGGGTTTCAGCGTCTCATCCATGCCCGATTTCATGAACATGCGGGGCAGCGACGGCGGCATACTCGGCTCGATCTCGCCCGAGATCCTGAGCACTGTTTCGACCTTCATCAATGCGCTGAAGCTCGTCCAGAACATCACCGGCCAGAGCAACAGCAGCCATTCCGGCGACCTCGCCTACCAGCAGCTCGTTGACACCGTGACGGGCGTGGCGGCGCTGGTCCAGGGCACGCAAAAGGCCGTCGTCTCTCGCCGGAGCCAGTTCGAGCAGGCCGGCCAGAAGATCGGACAGGCCGACGACATAAAGGGCTCGATCGACCAGAACACCGCGCTACAGGTCGAGACAGGGCTGACGGTCAACGAGATGATCGGCGTCATGAACGGCCTCGCGCAGTCCGTCCAGACCGAGAACAAGCTGGAACTCATCGAAATGTCGAACACGGCAAGGGCCTTCCGCCGTGCGAACTAGCCTGCCAGCGCTCATCGCGGCTGTGCTTCTGGCGGCGGGCTGCGCCGGCCCGCCGAAGCAGAAATCCGCGCCCTGCACCCGGCCGGCGAATCTTGCTGCCTACGGACCGGAGCAAGGGGTCGACTGCGGCCCGATGGCGATGATCGACACCGATCGCGCGGCTGCTCTGGCGGCGGTGGAAGCAATGTCGGCGGGAGACAGGCCATAGGAACCGGGCATGCAGGATTTCATCAGCGACCTGCTTGAACGGGTCGAGTCTTCGGGCGGCAATTTCGTGGAGCACGCATATGGGATTCTCGGCAGCGAGATCATGCCGCTGCTGCGTATCCTGTTCGTGCTCTATGTCGGCTGGTACGGGGTGCAGCTCTTCATGGGCACCAGCCGCATCGCCGTGAGCGAGGTCGGCCTTCGCATCGTTCGCATGATGGCCATCCTGTGGCTCGTCGGCGCCTGGGGCAACTTCAACTCGCTGTTCTACAGTTGGCTGATCGACACGCCGGAGGATGCCGGTCGCGCCATCCTGGCCGCCCTCGACACCGGCATTTCCGAGCCGACCAACGGCCTGTCGATGATCTGGCACACCGCGAGCGGCGCGGCCTCGGCCCTGTCGGCGCAAACGAGCTGGCGCTACATCCTGCCCGGCATGGTCGGGATCGTCGTGCTGATCTGCACCGGGCTGTTCATCGGTGTGGCGCTTGCCATTCTCATACTGGCCAAGGTGATGATGTGGGTGCTGATCGGAACCGCGCCGATCTTCATCGCCTGCTTCCTGTTCCAGACGACCCGCAATTTCGCGATGGGCTGGTTTAGCCAGGTCATACTCTACGCGCTCATTCCATTGTTCATCTTTGTCGTCGCCGCACTGATGATCAGCGCCATCACGCCGGAGCTGAACCGGCTGGAAGCGGGCATCAGTGGCAACAACCTGACCCTGGGCGACTTCACCGGCCTGATCCTGCTGACGCTGGCCGGGATTTTCGTTCTCACGCAGGTCAACACGCTCGCCCAGGGCATCGCCGGCGTCATCGGCACAGCTCTTGGATCAGCGGGATGGTCCGCGAATCGTTGGGCGCGCGGTCATATCTGGGGAGGAACGAGGTGGGCCGGTCGACGCGTCTTCGGGGGCCTCGCGCCCGGCGGATCGGCAGGCGGCACGCCCTCCGGTCCACAGTCTCGCCGCTCCGCGCCCGGAGCGGACGCATCCGCCGAAGCGATGCAGAACCGCATCACCGCCAACAGCCAGCCGCGCTAGCGCGGAGGATGGCGGACCTTAGTTTGTGAAGGGTTTGAGCATGGTCGAAGAGACGGTCCATCAAGGGCTGCGGAGCTACTATCAGGACGGCGATCGCTGGGAGTACGAGATCTACAAGAAGGCCAGACGATCACGCGCCTTCGCGTGGGTCGTGGCTTTCGCCTGCATGGGCATGACAATCCTCAGCCTCGCCACGCTGGTCCTGCTCGTGCCGCTGAAGACGTTCGAGCCCTACATCGTCGAGGTCGACCGCACGACCGGCTTCCTCGAGGTCAAGAGCGGCCTTACCCAACCCGTTACCCTGACCGATCGCGATGCCGTCACCATGGCGAATGTCGTGCGCTTCGTCGTGGCGCGCGAGACCTATGATCCTTTTCGCGTAACCGAGAACTCCGGGCTTGCCAGGCTGCTTTCGACCGGAGCTGCCGCCAACGAAATCGAACGCCTCTACAGCCGCACCAATCCGAACAATCCTACAAGGATCTACGGCACCCGCACGACGATCGAGGTCAAGATCAAGTCCGTCACCTTTCCGAATCCCAGCACGGCTCTCGTGCGCTTCTGGACGGAGGAAAAGAGCGACACTGACGTCATCACCCGCCACTACATCTCCGTCCTCCGTTATCGCTACACCTCCGAGCCGATAAGGATGGAATGGCGGTTCGAGAACCCGTTGGGCTTTCAGATCACGAACTATCGCCGGGACCAGGAAACTGTCGGCGCCGGAGGTCAGTGATGGGGCCGCGACTGTTTCTCGCGGCGCTGTTGACCGCCTCCACCGCGACGATCGCCGATGCGGCGCAAACGCCGACGCCGGGAAGCCGGGATGCGCGCATCACCACTGTCACCTACCGCAGCGACGACGTTGTGCGCGTCCACGCCACGCACGGCATCTCGACCATGCTGATCTTCGACGAAGATGAGCGCTTCGAGACGATCTCGCTCGGCGATACGCAGAGCTGGCAGGTCGTGCCGTCCGAAAAGGGCAACATCCTGTTCGTGAAGCCGATCGCCCGGAACGTGCCGACCAACATGAACGTCGTGACGACGAAGCGGGTCTATTATCTTGAGCTCAACGATCACGCGCCCGAAGCCGGCCGCAAGGTCTTCGGCATCCGCTTCCACTATCCCGATCGCGATGTGAACACCGCGCTACAGCAGGAGGCCGAGTTTCGGGCAGCCCATCCCAACGTCGCCGGGATCGACAAGGAGAACGTCAATATCGACTACTCCTTTACGGGCGACACCGGCCTCAAGCCGACGATGGTGTTCGACGACGGAAACAAGACCTTCTTTCGCTTCGGAAGGCGCGTCCCGGCGATCTTTGCCGTCGACGCCGACTATTCCGAGACCCTTCGCAATTTCAGGAAAGAAGGCGACTACATCGTCGTCGACGGAGTGGCGACGCAATACACCCTTCGCGACGGCAACCGCTGGATCTGCATTTTCAACCTGAGCAGGCCGGACTTCGCCGCCCCCGATCCCGCCATTCACGGTCCCCGGCCGGAAGATTCGGCCAAGCGCAGGGCGAGGAGGGAGAACCGATGAAGCGCGCGAAGGAACTGGAAGCCCTGGCCGCTGCCGACGACACCGCCGTCAGCGACAAGACGGCGCCTCGCAAACAACGGCTCGGCATGTTCCTCACGCTCGTCGCCGGCGGCGTCCTGGCGTGGTTCCTATTTGCTGACGGCCGCTCGCCGCTTCCCGATCTGATTCCGAACGACGAAGAATTCCGCTCGGTTCCGTTTGAGCAGCCCTCGTTCGACCGCGAGACCGGCGAGACGCCGCCGCCGGCCGAACCGGAGACCATAACGATCCCCCCTCCCCCGACAGCGCCACCGCCAGTCGAACAGACGCCGGCAGCAACCGAATTCGACGTGCCGCCCCCGCCTCCGGTGCAGTTGGACACGCCGCCCCCTCCCCCTGCCGCCGAACAGGCGGCCGAGGCGCAGGAGGAGGAATTTCCCGAGCGCTACCGCTCCGGCCTGATCGTCGTGGACAATTCCGCTCAGGGGCAAGCAACCGATCCCGAGACTGGCGAGCCGAGCCCCGTCGTGGCCGGACAGGACCGGCACAGCCAGTTTCTCGCCAGCGCGGCGGCGGTCGGTGACAGATCGGTCCGGGCCAGGCGCATCGAACGGATCGACGCTCTCGTGGCCGAAGGCACGATGATACCGGGCATACTGGAAACCGCCGTGAACTCCGACCTTCCCGGCCAGATTCGGGCCATCGTCTCGGAGGATGTGCTTTCCTTCGACGGCCGCCGCGTCCTGATCCCGACCGGCACGCGGCTCATCGGCGAATACCAGTCGGACATTACAACGGGCCAGCGCCGTATATTCGTGGTGTGGACCCGCCTGCTGCGCGACGATGGCGTGTCGGTTCGCCTGAACTCGATCGGCGCGGACAGCCTCGGCCGCTCCGGCATGACCGGGCATTTGGATCGCAAGTTTCGCGAGCGGTTCGGCTCCGCGATCCTGCTCTCCGTCGTCGGCGCCGGGGCGAGCTACCTGACCGGCCATGGCGGCAACGCCGGCTTCGGCAATGGCGACGACAGGGAGCGCGCCGAAGAGCTGGCCCGGCAGACCATCGCGCAGACTTTCTCCGACATGGCGAACCAAGCGCTTCAGGAGCACCTGCGCGTCCGCCCGACGATCAGCGTGCCGCAGGGCGGGCGGATATTCGTCTATGTGCGCCAGGACCTGGATTTCTCGGCTCTCTACGAAGACCCCGTGACCGAAGCGCTGAAGGAGATACGGCGTGAACGAAATCTCGACTGAATTCGCCGCCGAGCAGCGCCACCATTTCCTGAATCGCGCCCTGGAGCCGCTGCGGCCGTTCCTCGATGACGGCAAGGTCGTCGAGATCTCGGTCAACGCGCCGGGCCAGGTCTATGTCGAACGGCTGGGCGCGGCGCACATGGAATTCTACGAGACGCCCGCGCTCACCGCCGAGGAGATCGTGAATATAGGCGAGCGCGTCGCGGCGACCACCAACCAGTTCATCAACAAGGCCAGTCCGCTTCTGAGCGCCGCCCTGCCCGGCGGCGAACGCATCCAGATCGTCCTTCCCCCTGCCGCGCCGCTGGGAGGAGCCATTTCGATCCGCAAGCAGGTCGTGAACAATTTCACCCTCGAACAGTATCGCGACGCCGGCGCGCTCGATCGTGTCGCCGTCGCCGTCGGCGGGCTCAACGCAACCGATCGCCGCCTGCTCGCTCTACTCGAGCGCGGCGATATCTTCGCCTTCCTCAAGACTGCGATCACCGAGCGCATTTCGATCCTGATCAGCGGCGGCACGTCCAGCGGCAAGACCACCTTCCTGAACGCCTGCCTCAAGAGCATCGACGACAACGAACGGATCATCACGCTCGAAGACACGCGCGAGCTGTTCCCGCCGCAAGCGAACGCGGTGCATCTCGTCGCCTCCAAGGGCGACCAGGGAACAGCCAACGTCACGATCCAGAACCTTCTCGAAGCCTCGTTGCGGATGCGCCCGGATCGGCTTTTCGTCGGCGAGGTCCGCGGCGCGGAAGCCTTCAGCTTCCTGCGGGCAATCAATACCGGCCATCCGGGGAGCATGAGCACCGTTCATGCCGACACGCCGGCCGGAGCCTACGAACAGCTCGTGATGATGGTCAGCCAGGGCGGGCTTGCCGCCAGCTTCTCGAAAGACGAATTGCTGTCCTACATCAAGTCGGTCATCCCGATCGTCATCCAGTTGCGGCGCGACGGCGGCCGGCGCGGCATTTCCGAGATCAGCTTCGCCAGGCGGCAGGACGGATGATCAGCGGCCGGAGCATCGTCGCCATCTACCTCCTGTTCTGTGGGGCGATGCTGTTCGCCCTCTGGACACTGGCCTACGGCCTCGGGCTCGCCCTGTTCTTCCGTGACGGCCGAATCCTGTCGCTCGTCATTTCGAGTGATCCGTTCGCGCCGATCAAGCAACTCTGGACCTATCGCGACGTGGCGGTCCTGCAAACCGTCGCCCTGGGCGCGCTCGCCGTGTCGGCCGCCATCACCGGCATGCTCGCCTATCTTGGCCTGCGCCCGCGCGAAAGCCCGCTCGGCGACGCCTCGTTCCAGACTGCGGCCGAGCTGCGCATGCGTCGCTGGTTCGCACGCAACGGGCATATTTTCGGTCGCTTCGGCCGCAACATCCTGCGCGCGTCCGACGATCGCCACCATCTGGTGATCGGTCCTACCCGATCCGGCAAGGGTGCGGGATACGTCATTCCGAACGCGCTGACGCACAAGGGCTCGATGATCGTCACCGATCTCAAGGGCGAGATATTCCGGGCCACGGCGGGCTATAGGCGCAAGAACGGCAACAGGGTCTATTTCTTCTCGCCCGGATCGGAAGTCACCCACCGCTACAATCCGCTCGACTTCATCCGGCAGGAGCGTGGGACGCGCACCACTGACATACAGAACGTGGCGGCGATCCTCGTGCCCGAAAACACGGATTCGGAGCATGCGGTGTGGCAGGCGACCTCGCAGCAGGTCATCGCCGGCGCGATCAGCTATGTTCTGGAAAGCCCGTTCTACGAGGGTCGCCGAAATTTCGCTGAGATCAACTCGTTCTTCAACAGCGGCGCCAACCTTCAGGAGCTGATGAAGTGGATCAAGGCGCGGGAACCTTACCTGTCGCGCTTCACCGTCGAAAGTTTCAACGCCTATATCGCCCTGTCGGAGCGGGCCGCTGCCTCGGCCCTGCTCGATATCCAGAAGGCGATGCGCCCGTTCAAGAACGAACGCATCGCCGCCGCGACCAGCGTGACCGACATGGACCTCCGCGCCATGCAGCGACGGCCGATCACCATCTATCTGGCTCCGAACATCACCGACATAACGCTGGTGAAGCCGCTGCTGACGCTGTTCGTGCAGCAGACCATGGATATTCTCACGCTGGAGCACGATCCGAACGCGCTGCCGGTCTACTTCCTGCTCGACGAATTCCGCCAGCTCAAGCGGCTCAACGAGGTGATGACCAAGTTGCCCTATGTCGCCGGCTACCGGATCAAGCTCGCCTTCATCGTGCAGGATTTGAAGAATCTCGATGAAATCTACGGCGAGACGGCCCGTCATTCGCTGCTTGGCAACTGCGGCTACCAGCTCGTGCTCGGGGCCAACGACCAGGCGACCGCCGACTACGTATCCCGCGCGCTCGGAAAGCGCACCGTGCGTTATCAGTCGGAATCGCGCACCATCGAGCTGACCGGCCTCCACCGTCGCACCAAGGTCGAGCAGATCAGGGAACGGGACCTGATGATGCCGCAGGAGGTTCGCCAGATGCCCGAAGACAAATTGGTCCTGCTCGTCGAAGGCCAGAAGCCCATCTATGGCGACAAACTGCGCTTCTTCGACACCGAGCCCTTCAAGGCGGCCGAGAAGTTCTCCCAGGCGCACATTCCCGAAGTGCCGCGGATCGAGTATCTGCCGGTGCTGCCGGTCCCGGCGATGACGGATGCCTATGCGCCGAAGGAGGACCCTGACAAGGCCGCGCCGGCGGGCGAGACCAGGCAGGAACCAGCCCCCACGCCTTCATCGTCCGGCGGGGTCGAGGCGGCGGCGCCAAAGGAATCGCGAGCGCGCCGGATCAACGCCAGCGTTCCCCTACCCGCGCCGATCGAAACGGCGGCGCGGGCCGAAACGCCGGAAAGCCCTACCGCCGTGGTCGACCAGGCACCCGATGGCGATGCTCCTGACGCGACGGCCGAAGCGTTGCGCGCCGAGGTCAGGAAGGCCGGCCAGCAGCTCGTCCTGGACCTGGCCGAATATGCGGCGAAGCCCGGGCCATCCGCCAAACGCCGGCGCAAATCAGTTCACGAGATTTTCGCTGCAACCGTCCCCGATCCCGTAGAGCTGGAGCTGAACACGGCCGAGCTACCCGAGGCAGGGGCGACCGTTTAGCGGGCTCAATTCAGCCAGCCGCTCACAGTTTCGAGCAGGGCGGCCGATCCGTCGACCACGGGCGCGACGACATAGGTGATGGCGAGCTGACCGACGATGCCGATCACGAATAGCCAGAACACGATTGAGGACAGCGGCTCCCAGCTTCCGCCGTCGTCCTGTTCCTGCTCTACCCAATACTGGCGTCCCGCCGCATCGGTCATCAGGTGATGATGCTTCCGCTTTGCCATGGAGCCCGCGTCCTCGTTCCTGCGTGGCCCTGCCCTTACGCCATAATAGGCGCTTGGGGCCTGGGCGCCAACCTATCTTTCCTGCTCGTCGCCGCCGTCGCGCTCCTGATCCTGCCGGCGTAGCTCGTCCTGTCGTGGCACATGCTGCTGCGGCGGGTCGGTGCGCGCGGCCTCCTGCGGCCGCGCAGCCTGTTCGCTGCGATCGGCGGGACGCGATGCGCTCTGGCCGCTCTCGTCGCGCTCCTGCTCGGCCCTTTCACGACGACTGACCTCGATGCCGATGGAGACGCTAAGGGTGGCGTGATTTTCTATCACCTCGCGTAGATATGGATTTTCGTCCAGGGCTTCGTTGACCGCTTGATTGACCAGCTTTTCATACCTGTCCCTCGCCTCGACCAGTTTTGCCGCGCGGACTTCATAGTCGGCCTCGTCCTCACTGAAGGAATACCGGCCTGTCTCGTGGTCAAAACGGGTTTCCGGCTCCCTCAATTCGGCGGTGGTCTCGATCGCATCGCCTATCTGCACCATAAGCGCATCGGCGTGCCGGACCGCATCCGCTCCATATCGGGACACGGCGGCAGCATCGAGCTCTTCTTTGAGCGCAACACCGTCATAGCTGTCGTCCCTGTCTCGCTGATACTGCGTCTCCAAAATGATCTGGTCGTTGAGGTCGGGCAGCTCGCTTCTCATCTCCATGAGATAGTTGTTCCCGTCCATCGCGTCTCTGGCAGCGTGCTCAAGCAATTCCTGATGCCTGTTTTGCACCTCGTGCAGCTCGGTGCCGATCGCATCGTGCCGCGCAAGCTCGGCCTCTTCGTCCAGCGGATGATCGCCGTCTCGCGCCAACTCCTCGCGCAGATCGGAAATCGCCTGCCTCGATGCCCTGATCTGCGCGACCAGCTCGCTGCCGGTTCGCGCGTCGACCTCGCCATCTCTTTCGATGGCCCCACCTTCGCGACGGACTATGGGAACAAGCTCGTCATTCTCGGATCGTTTGCGGGTTTCCATGTGAATCTCCTGATTCAGATCAGGCCGGATCTTCCTCATTTCCTCGATATAGCTGTTGCCATCCAGGGCGGCCGTCGCCGCCTCCCGCAGCAGCTCGGCATGCCTGGCTTCCGCCTCGACCAGACCCGCCGGCTTGGCGTCCTGCGTGTAATCGTCGTAGTGCCGCCGCACGTCGCGGCTTGCTGCGTCTATGCGCTCGAACAGGGCATCGCCTTCGCGAACCGCGGCCTCGCCATGGCGTTCGATCGGCCTGGTTCTGTCGGGATCGCGCAGGTCGATGATCCTGCGGGATTCGCGCTCGCCCAATTCCTCGTCGATGGCGTTAAGCATGTATTCCCGTCCCTTGGCGATCTCGTAGAGATAGGTGTTCCCGTCGAGCGCTTCCCGCGCAAAGCGCTCCAACAGTTCGTCGGACCTGCTCCACGCATAGGCATATTCGCCGAAATGGTCTTCCCGTTCCCTCGTGGTCGGTTCCGACAACAGCTTGGCGTAGGCAGCCCTCACGCCCATCGCATAAGCGTCGGCTGCGTCCATCTGCTCCAGCAGTTCATTGCCCTCGCGCACGGCCTTTTCGCCATGACGCACGATCGCATCGTCGAGGTCTATTGCCGCACGCGCCGCCTGCCGCTCGTCCGTCAGCCGCGTGCTTGCCTCCATCCGGGCCGCGCGGACGGTCTGCGCCCGCGTTTCCTCTATCATCTCGCGTTCGGTCCAGAGGGCAACTTTAAGGTCACTGTGGTTCGCGCGAGCCAGCTTTAGTTCCGCGTCGCCGCGGCCGAGCTG